>JAYKIZ010000349.1:0-2509 GCA_035285965.1 Cyanobacteriota bacterium
GCCAGTCCCCGGTTTTAACCTGATAACGGGCGAGGAGTTCCGCTAGACCGGAATTGGAATCTAAACTACGCAGAAGCTCCGCCTGGAGGAGGGTCTTCGCTCGCCGGAGTTCCTCGGCGCTCACCGGCTCGGTTTTCAGCCGCTCGATTTCCCGGGCCAGCGCCGCTTCGATGGTCTCTAGACTGCCCTGGGGGGAGGCCTGGGCGTAGAAAAGGAGTAAGTTGGGGTATTTATCCCCTGGAAAGCCGTTAAAGCCCTGGGCGACTAGGGCGATTTGTTTCTCCTCCACCAGACTTTGATAAAGGCGGGAAGCCCGGCCGCTACTGAGAATTGTGGTTAAAACGTCGTAAACCGCGTCGTCCGGGGAATCGGCGCCGGGGCGATGGTAGCCTTCCAAGTACCAGGGTTGAGAGTTGAGGGCTAGGGTCACGGAGCGGGGTTCTTGTTGGGGCGGCTCCTGCACCGTTAAGGCCTGGGGATTAGCCCGTTTGGGAAAGCGCCCGAAATAGGTCTGGGCTAAACGTTTAACTTCGGCGGGATCCACGTCCCCCACAATGGCGACGGTTAAATTCCCCGGGCCGTAGTAGCGTTCAAAAAACGCCGCCACGTCTTGGCGCCGGAGGTTGCGAATATCTTCGTCGTAGCCGATGACGGGGCGCCGGTAGGGATGGACTTTAAAAGCCGCGTCGAGAAAGGCTTCGATCATCTGGCCGATGGGGCTGTTTTCCGTCCGTAGACGGCGCTCTTCCAGGATCACCTGTTGCTCTTGATAAAATTCTCGAAAGACCGGCTCCAGAAAGCGCTCCGACTCTAAGGACATCCAGAGTTCCAACTTATTAGCCGGGAGACTATAAAAATAAACCGTAGAGTCGGCGGAGGTGGCGGCGTTCATGCCCACGCCCCCGGATTCCTGCACAATTTGCCCCAATTCGTTGCGTTTCACATACTGTCCCGCTTCCTGTTGTAATTCCTGAAAACGACGCTCTAGGGTCTCCGTCGGCGCTCCCTCCCCTCGGGCCCGTCGTAATTGCTGAGAAACCAGATCTAATTCCTCTAGGAGTTTCGCCTCCTGGGCGTAATTCGTGGTGCCGATACGTCGGGTGCCCTTAAAGGCCAGGTGCTCCAGAAAATGGGCCACCCCGGTTTGTCCCTCCGGCTCGTCGACGCCCCCCACGTCCGCATAGGTGTAAAAGGAGACCACCGGCGCCCTGGGATTAACTTTGACAATAAAGGTCATGCCGTTGTCCAGGGTAAACTGACTAATATTGGCCTGGGCTTGGGTCAGGTACCGCTCAATTTCGGGATTAGCGGCCTGGGCGGCGCTGGGGCCCGTTCCCCAGAGGAGGAGACAGAGGAGAGCGCCCCAAAAGCGAAAGAGTAAAACCATAGAGAGGGACGGGTGTGATAGCTTACATTTTATCTTGACCGATCCCTATCTTCACTAACGCGTCTCCCATGGGCGAAAAAGTATTTGTGACCGGTGGCACGGGTTTTGTCGGCGCCAATTTAATCCGGCTCCTGCTTGAGCAGGGGTACTCAGTGCGGGCTTTGGCCCGTTCCCTGCCGCCGGGGCATAACTTAGCGGATTTAGAGGGACAAGGTCTGGAATGGGTTCTAGGCGACCTGTTGGACGACGGACTGGCTACAAAAATGCGGGGATGTCGGGGCCTGTTCCACGTCGCGGCCCACTATTCCCTCTGGCAGAAGGATTACCCGAGTCTTTATCAAAGCAATGTCTTGGGAACCCGCCAAGTCTTAGCCGCGGCCCGAGCCGCGGGGATTGAGCGGATAGTGTATACCAGTTCCGTGGCGGCGCTGGGGGTTAAACCCAATGGAGAAGCGGCGGACGAATCCTACCAAAGTCCCCCGGAAAAATTAATCGGCGCTTATAAGCGCTCTAAATATTGGGCGGAGCAAGAGGCGAAACAAGCCGCGGCGGGGGGGCAAAATTTGGTGATCGTCAACCCCAGCACGCCTGTAGGCCCCTGGGATAGTAAACCGACCCCCACCGGCGATTTAATTCTGCGGTTTCTCCGGCGCCGGATGCCGGTCTATGTCAACACCGGGTTAAATCTGATCGACGCGCGGGACGTGGCCTGGGGTCATCTGCTGGCCTATCAAAAGGGGCGACCGGGGGAGCGGTATATCTTAGGGCGTCAAAATCTTTCCCTCTTGGAAATCCTGCAAACATTGGCCGCCATTACCGGCCTGCCGGCGCCGACCCGGACGGTGCCTCTCGCGTTACCCTTGACCGTGGCCTGGGTGGAAGAAAAACTGTTGGCGCCGTTGGGCTATCAACCCACCGTGGCTCTAGACGGCGTCAAGATGTCGGCCCAGAAAATGTACTATGACAGCAGTCGAGCCGTAAGGGAGTTAGGTCTGCCCCAATCCTCCATCGAGCAGGCGCTGGCGGACGCGGTGGCTTGGTATCGAGAGCGCCGTTATGTCTAAGTCTGAGGAGCCTTGAATCTTAATCTTTGAGGGACTCTAACAGAGCGGCTAAGGTCTC
>JAYKIZ010000350.1:0-3306 GCA_035285965.1 Cyanobacteriota bacterium
AGGGGCGGAAGGGTCGGGTTGGCGTGGTCGAGACCGTCCTCGTGCAAAATATTGGCGTCGCCGGCGCCGTGGAGAAACATGGCGATCTTGGCGGTGCGGGCCAGACGATAATCCTTTTCAATCCCCCAGACGTAATCCCGAGTCCAGGTCGTGTTATCCCCCTCCTCCCGTTCGCAGGCTTTGAGATCTTCCTGCAATTCTTCGATAATTTCCGTTAAAAAGTGCGCAGAGCCACAGGCGTAATCCATGACGCGGGGAATAATACGGTAATCGCCCCGCTGAATAGCGCTGTTAATACGTTCCCGTAGGGGCAAACACCGCACAATAAAGCGGGCTATGGGAATAGGCGTAAAGAATTGCCCTTCGCTCTGCTTAAAACCGCTATTAAGCAGTAACTCGAACAGGTTGCCAAGGAAAGCTTGCTTACTGGTGTATTTCAGCCGGTAGTTTTGGAATAATTCCACCACTTCCCGCACCACCTGGGTATTCTGCTCAAAAAGTTTCTGGTTATGGACTTCTTTAAAAGCAAAATCGCTATTGGTGTAGAATTTTAGCGCCCGAAAAATGCGCTTGACCTCATTTTTTGCCATATCGCGGCGGTGGGCCCGAAAAGCGTCGTCAATATCCCGCTCCTCAAAATAGGTAATATCTTCCCCCAGGGTTTCCTTCATCCCCCGCTTATAGAGGCGCTGTAAACGGTCGATCAGATCTTCGGAAGTGTCTTTATCTGGGAACCACTGAAAATCAAGGATGACATCCGGCGCTTTTTCCTCATCGATGAGCTTGGCGAGGATAATGGCGCAAAGACGGTTAAAGGCGTTTTCCTTATCCGAAACGTTGTTATGGCGCAGGATCTCCATAAAACGGTTGAAAACTTTAGTGCTACCGTTTTGTCCGTTAAACTCCTTGAGCAGATCTCTGGTGATGGGTTCATAGCCAATGGCGTAGGGCGTGAACTTGTCCTCAAAAATACCAGTGGACTGAAACGCCCCGCTATAGGTTGTTTTCCAAGCGCGGTGTAAGGATTCCCGATTGTCGGCGTGTTGAAAGAGGGGCACACCCTGCCGGGCGCTCGTGTGACTCTCCTCTTTTTCCTTTTTCGCAAACTTTTCTAAGGCTTCCGGCGTGTCTTCCGTATGGATAATATCGCAACGATACTCAATTGCCGCAGTCTCGCGTTTGAGTTGGCAAGAATAAATACACAGATGCCTAACAGAGCGGTCTTGCTGGAGATAGCCGAAGAGTTGGCCGCCATCCTCTAGGGTTTTCTGGCGCTCAAGGTCGTGTTCCCTGCCCCAGGTCTTGCATTCGATAATCAGTAGAGCTTGGCGCTTAGTTTCGTCATCACCGGTCGCCCGTCGTAATACGGTGATATCGCTCTTGCCCCCAGACGCGCCCCGGCCAACCTGATAGCGTTTTTCCAGAATCAGGGTCGCCGGATCGTAGCCCTTGGCCAAAAGGCGGCATACGCATTCGAGAACCACGAAATTTTCAGGATGGTCGAAGTTGCTGGTGGTGCGGTCTCCCAGGGTGATGGGCTTTGGATAATCAATAGTTTGCCTATCCGTATCAACCGTGATGATGTATTCGCCGGTTCCAGGATCATCAAAGCGGCGCTCCCAGCGATTGACCGAGACTTGAGTGAATGCTGTCGCTTCTAGAAAAACGGTGTAGTCGTTCAAGGTTGTCTTTTCCTTCCCATGCTTGGCGTTATCAGCCCGTCAGGGCGAACCGGTGTAAATCTGAGAGACTTCCGTTAGTTAGGGTACAGGATAGCCCAACAAAATGACTCAAAACTGGGAAAAAAAGAAAGCTTGATAGGCTCTCAGCGCCGCCTGGCCCGCTTGGAGCTAGAAGGTTCCTCCATGACAACCAGGGCGCTAAGGTTAAAAAGGTTTCCCTTTTATCCAGCGTCATGCCTCCGGCCCCTTCTCCCCAGCTCCAGCGCCTGAGCAACCAATTTTTTAATCTTCTAGGACAATACCTAACCCCCGCCTGGGACAAGCGCCTGTTGGGGCTGAGCGCTCTGCCCATTGGGACGATTTTCGACGTCGGCGCCAACCAGGGACAATTCTCTCGCTGGGCGCTGAAACGCTTTCCCAAAGCCCAAATCTACGCCTTTGAACCCCTGCCGGTTCCCTTCGCCCAACTGGAGCGCCTAGGCCGCCGTCGTCCTAATTTTCGGGCTTTTCCCCTAGCCCTCGGCGCCGAAACCGCCACCGTCCCCATCCATAACCCTCTCTACTTCCACGCCGCCGCTTCCCTTCTGCCCACCACGGCGCTGTGCGAGGAAGTCTACCCCATGTTGAAGGCGCAGAATCTGCTGGACGCGACCCAACGAACCCTAGATGATGTTCTTCGGGAAGAAAACTTAACCCTAGAGCCGGAAGTCCTCTTAAAATTAGACGTCCAGGGCTATGAAGACCGAGTTCTCCGCGGCGCCGGCCAGACCCTAGAGCGGACGCGGGCGGCGATTGTGGAAATTTCCCTAGACCGGCTCTACGAGGGCCAAGCTCGGTGCGCCGACGTTTTTCAACTGCTCCAGGAGCGGGGTCTGAGCTACGCGGGCAATTTGGATCAGATGTTGGCCCGAGACGGTCATGTGCGCTACTTTAACGCCCTCTTTTGGCGCCGGTCGGATTAGAGGACGGTTATAGAATTAGTCGCGCCTTCCTTCTGACCGCGCCAAGAGCGCCGAGCCGTAGGCCGCGTGGGTTTGGGGAGAAAGCAAAACCGGAACCCCCAGAGTTTGCTCCCGTAACCGCCGCCAGACCGAATTTTGGGCGCCGCCCCCGGCGCTGTAGACCCGAATCAGGGGAGAGGCGCCGAGGGATTGTAATTTTTGATAACCCTGGGCTTCAACGCGACTGAGACCGACCAACAGACCCCAGAGAAAATCCGCGGGGTTCTCGGGCCGGGGCGTCAACTGCGGCGCTTTTTGGGGATCATTAACGGGAAACCGCTCTCCGGTTTGGGGCAGGGGATAGTAATCGTAGGGACAGGGGCGAGTGGGGTCAATTTCGACGCTGAGTTCCCTTAACTGCTCGTCGCTAAAAAATTGTCGCAGAACGGCGCCGCCGCAGTTAGACGCGCCCCCCGCTAACCAGAGGTCGCCTAAACGATGACTGTAAACCCCACTGGCTAAGTCTTCCACTGGACGCTGGCTTAAGAGCTTCAGTGCCAGGGTAGATCCCAGGGAGGTGACGGCCTCCCCCGGTTTTTCGGCGCCGCTGGCTAAAAAGGCGGCGATACTGTCGGTGGTGCCGGCGCCGATTAGACAAGCGGGGGAGAGTCCCAAGGTTCGAG
>JAYKIZ010000351.1:0-4739 GCA_035285965.1 Cyanobacteriota bacterium
GGGGCAACGACCCCAAGGCGAGATTCAGCTACGCCTTTTGGCAAAACCGTCTGTTACTCGCCAGTTCTCCCGCGGGGGTTCAGGCGGCGCTGGCGACCCAGACCGGCGAACCCTCCCTAGCCCAGGTGGAGGCCAAGCGTCGGATTCTCTCTGAGCGCCTAAACCTGAAAAATCCGGTGATTCAGGTTTACGGTCTTGACCCCCGTCTCTGGTCTGGCCAATCCGCTCTCGGGGGCGAGTCTGGGGAATTAGCCCAAAGCGCCGCCCAGGGCATTCGCTTTTTCCTAGGGGGTCTTTCCCTAGCGCCGGAGGGGCTACATCTACAGGCGCTGACGGGTTTCGACCCGGAGAAAATCGGCAATGTTGGCGGGGAGACCAACCCCAACAAACTTCTGGAGCGACTCCCGGAAAATACGCTTTTTCTGCTCAACGGTCAGGGCATGAGTCAGAGTTGGCGCCAACTGACGGCCAGCGCCGCCCAAGCGCCGGAGGCACAAGCGGGGTTAGAGCAGGCCCGGCAAACGGTTCGCGGCGCCCTGGGTTTAGATCTGGATCAAGACTTGATGGACTGGCTGGACGGAGAATTTGCCCTGGCCCTGATTCCGGCGCCGGGGGGCTTTAGCGGCGATTGGGGCGTTAGCGGCGCTATTTTACTGGAAACCACCCAGGGAGAGCGGGGACGGGCCGTCCTCCCCCGGCTGGAGAAAAATTTAGAGCAGAGATTCTCTTTCTTTCTTAAACCTCAAGCCGTTCCCAACGGCGACGACCCTTTAACGGAATGGCACACGCTTCAGGGACAAACGGCGCTGGCCTACGGTTGGCTGGATAGGGACGTCTTTTCCATAGCCCTCGGGGATTCTGTCGCGCCTTTGCTGGCGGTGAAACCCGCTCACTCCTTGGCCCAAAGCGCCGCTTTTAAAACCCTGAGCGCCGGTCTACCCCGGAAAAATAGCGGTTATTTTTACCTCAACCTTGGCGCCGCTCTACCCCTGTTAGAAAAAATAGCGGCGCTTCAGGGGGAAACCCTACCGCCTTCGACCTTAGAAACGCTGGAGGGGCTGGCCGTCGTCGGCGCTGTTTCTCGGCCCGCGCCGGATTTAGCCCAGATGGACATTAAAGTGGGACGACTTGTTCAGCGCCGTTGATAACTGTGTCGCTCGGCGCTTGTGATTGCTGGGAGAGCCGTTTGACATCCTCACCGCCCTAAAGGGCGATGATTCCCGACAGAGTAAACAGGTTTAACTGCTGAACCTTCGGATGGGTTGACGATTCACTGGGATGCGCTTTCTTTGCACTAGCATAGCCCGAAAACTACGCCAGCCTAAATCAAGTGCTGTATGGAATTTTATCCACTCCTACAATGCACAACTCGCAAATTCATAACTCTATCACTACGTTAGAGTTTCTACCGTCCTGCTATAACTGATATCTGATAACTGAAAAATGCCTCTCCAAACCCCAGAGATTAGAGCGCAGGCAAGGCGCGTCGGTTTTCACCTCGCGGGCGTCGCCTCTGTTGATCGAACCTACGACGATCAATATCCCCAGCGCCTACAGAAATGGTTAAACCAAGGTTACCAGGCGGAGATGACCTGGATGGAAAACCCCAAGCGCCGGGACATTCTCCAGGTCTTCCCCGGCGCTCGCTCCGTCATTAGTCTGGGGCTAAATTACTATACCAACCACCAGCGCCGGAAGGGCCCGGAATATGGAAAAATCGCCCGCTACGGCTGGGGACGGGACTACCATCGGGTGCTGAGTAAAAAGTTAAAGGAGTTAAGTTTTTGGCTCACTGCCCAAGATCCTGGGGTGGAAACTCGTTTTTACGTCGATACCGGCCCCGTCTCCGATAAACTCTGGGCCCAGCGGGCCGGGTTAGGCTGGATCGGCAAAAATAGTAATTTAATCAGCCGGGGCTACGGCAGTTGGTTATTTTTAGGGGAAATTTTGATCAACGTCGATTTGGAACCCGACCGCCCCCATAGCCAGCATTGCGGAACCTGTCGCCGTTGCCTCGACGCCTGCCCCACCGGCGCCCTGCCGGAACCTTTTGTGGTGGATAGTCGGCGCTGTATCGCTTACCATACTATTGAGAATCGGGCTGAGACTTTACCGACAGAAATCAGTTCTCAATTAGAAGGCTGGGTGGCGGGGTGCGATATTTGCCAGGAGGTCTGCCCTTGGAACATTCGCTTTGCCAAAGAAACCGATATTAGCGACTTTCAGCCCTATCCCGACAATCTAGCGCCGAGACTCACAGACTTAGCTCAGTTAGAAAGAGAGGACTGGGAACGGCGCTTTCCCGCCTCGGCGCTGAGACGGATTAAACCGGCGCAATGGCGACGCAACGCCCATGCTAATCTAGAAGGTTAGGGGAATAACGGGGCTAGCGCCGACCATGCGGGCGATTTTATTTGATTTTGACGGCACTATCGCCGATACTCAGGAGGCCTTTTTAACCATTGTTAATCGGCTAGCGCCGGAGTTTGGCTATCCGCCGGTGGATCAAGCTCAGTTAGCCTACCTCAAAACCCTCAGTTCCGGCGAGGTGATTCGTTACGCCCGTATTTCTCCCCTGAAAATTCCTTTTATTCTCAAGCGCCTGAAAAAAGAGTTGGGGAAAACAATTACGGAACTTCAGCCCTATCCGGGGATGGCTTCGATGTTGACGGCGCTGAAAAGTCAAGACTATTTCCTGGGCATTGTGACCTCTAATTCTTTGGAAAACGTGTCGGCCTTTTTAGCGAAAAATGAACTGGACGGTATTTTCGACGTCATCCACTCCGGCACCACCCTCTTTGGCAAAAATCGCATTATTAACCGCCTTCTGCGGGAGCGCCGTCTGCCGGCGGAAACGGTCATCTATGTGGGGGACGAAACCCGAGACGTGGTGGCGGCCCAAAAAAGCCATATTACCATGGTGGCGGTAGGCTGGGGCTTTAACTCCCCTGGTATTTTAATGGAGTACCATCCCGACTACTTGATTTACCATCCCCAGGAACTGTTGGCGATTTTGAAAGACCAGTACCCGATATCAGCTATCAGTTATCAGTCATCGTAAGCCGACCAAAGGGGAACCGGCCTTCAAAGTCCCCCTTGCAAAGGGGGATTTAGGGGGATCAAACCCAAAACTGAGTTTTTAACCGAGATCTGTGTACACGGTAGCTCCCAAGAAGGGGAGTCCTAAAACTATCTCTCAATCTACATCTCACTTTTTTCCGTCCTAAACCCTATGCTTCACCAACGCGCCAGCGGTCTTTTGCTCCATCCCACCTCCTTCCCCAGTCCCTTCGGCGTGGGCGACCTCGGCGCCGGAGCCTATCAGTTCATTGATTTTTTGGCGGCCGGCGAACAGCGGATTTGGCAGATTTTACCCCTCGGCCCCACGGGGTATGGCAATTCGCCCTACCTCTGCTATTCGGCGCTGGCGCTCAATCCCCTGTTAATTAGTCCAGAAGAGTTGGTGAAAGACGGGTTACTCGCGCCGGAGCGCCTGAAATCGGCGCCGGCCTTTGCCACGGAGCGGGCGGAGTTTGAAGCGTCCCGGGAATATAAGGAAACGTTATTTCAGGAAGCCTATGGCGCATTTCCCACACAATCGGCGTTACACAGCGAATTTGCTCAATTTTGCGAAGGACAGCAATCCTGGTTAGAGGATTACGCCCTCTTTATGGCGCTGAAGCAGTATCACGGCGGCGCCGGTTGGCATACTTGGGATGTGGCTTTGGCGAAACGGGAACCCCAAGCCCTAGAAATTTGGCGCCAACAGTTAGCGCCGGAGATTGACTACCAAAAATTCCTGCAATTTCTGGCCTTCCGCCAGTGGGGGACGCTCAAGGACTACGCCGCCGAAAATCACATCGCCATTATGGGGGATATTCCCATCTATGTGGCCCACGACAGCGCCGACGTTTGGGCCAATCCCGAGAACTTTTGTCTGAACTCGGAAACGGGGTTAGCGGCGCTGATGGCGGGGGTGCCGCCGGATTATTTCAGCGAAACTGGTCAACTCTGGGGCAATCCGGTCTATGACTGGGCGGCTTTGCGGCAAGACCATTACGCCTGGTGGTTGCGGCGCTTTCAGGGGTTACTACAACTGGTGGACATTATCCGCATCGACCATTTCCGGGGCTTTGCCGGTTATTGGGCCGTGCCGGAGGGAGAAACCACCGCTATGAACGGGGAATGGTTGCCGGCGCCTGGGGAAGGGTTATTTACCGTTCTTAAAGGCGTGATGGGGGACGTGCCCATTGTGGCGGAAGATCTAGGCGTGATTACGGAAGACGTGGAAAAACTGCGGGACGACTTTGGCTTTCCGGGGATGAAGGTCTTGCAATTCGCCTTTGATTCCGACCGGGCTAACCCTTTTCTGCCCTTCAATTACCTCAACCGCCGGGCGGTGGTCTATACCGGCACCCACGACAACGACACCACCGTGGGGTGGTTCGAGGCCCGCTCCCCGGAGGAGCAAAAACGGGTGACGGATTACTTGGGTTGCGTCTGTCCGGAGGGGATTCACTGGAGTTTAATTCGTTTGGCGCTGGGGTCCGTGGCTAATACCGCTATTTTCCCCTTGCAGGATATTTTAGGTCTAGGCAACGAGGCCCGCATGAACCTCCCCGGCAGCGCCGAGGGGAATTGGGGCTGGCGCTATCGTTCTGAGCAGTTAACCCCGGAATTAGCTCAGCAGTTGGCCCAGGTGACGGAACTCTACGGGCGCCGCATTTATTTTCCCCCCG
>JAYKIZ010000352.1:0-2588 GCA_035285965.1 Cyanobacteriota bacterium
GGGGGGCGGTTTGGGCGAAAAACCCAGCAAATCCGCCGTGACCAGCACTTGTCCGTCGCAATGGGGGCCGGCGCCGATGCCGATGGTGGGGATCGAGAGCGCCTGGGTGATTTTCTGGGCCAACTCCCGGGGAATATGCTCTAGCACTAGAGCGAAAACGCCCGCTTCCGCTAGGGCCAACGCCTGTTGATAAATCTCCCCGGCGCCGGCCGCCGTTTGTCCCTGTTGTCGGTAGCCCAACTGATGGACGGATTGGGGAGTCAGGCCCACATGGCCCATGACGGGAATGCCGGTTTCCACCAACCGCTCGACAGTTCCCACTAAACGGGGATAACCCCCTTCTAATTTAACCGCCTGAATCCCCGCTTCCTTTAGCAGTCTTCCCGCCGAGTCTAGGGCCTGTTCGGCGCTCAGTTGATAGCTTAAAAAGGGTAAATCGCAGACCACCAGCGCCCGCTCCGCGCCCCGTTTGACCGCGGAGCCGTGGTGGATCATGGCCTCTAAAGTCAAAGGCAGGGTGGTTTCGTGCCCCAGCGCCGTCATGGCTAGGGAATCCCCCACCAGTAAAATATCCACCCCCGCCTGGTCTAAAACCTTGGCCCAGAGCCAATCCCAAGCCGTCAGCGCCGTAATCCGGCGCTGTTGACGCTTCCAGGAGAGGAGGGTTTGGGGAGTGACGGGCATAGGTAGGGGAGAAAGTAAAAAGGATCTAGGGGGAACTGGAAAGCTTTTTAAAGATTCGTTAAGATTCTATACTTAATATCCTTCCTTATTACCCATCCCGCCCATGGCCCCCTTGGAACTTGCTCAGACCCCTCCCGCCACTGCCGGTTTACCCCTAGCGCCGGCGGAGAATTTTCGACGTCGTCATATCGGCCCCAACGCGGAGGAACAGGCGCGGATGTTGGCGGAGCTGGGGCTAGCCTCCAGGGCGGACTTAATTGCCAAGACGGCGCCGGAGTCGATTCGGCTCCACCGGGATCTGCGGTTGCCGGCGCCCCAGAGCGAGTACGGCGCCCTGGCTCAATTAAAGTCGATCGCCTCCAAAAATCAGATTTTTCGCTCCTATATCGGCATGGGCTACGCCGACACCATTACCCCGGCGGTGATTCAGCGCAATATTTTGGAAAATCCCGGTTGGTACACTGCCTATACTCCCTACCAGGCGGAAATCGCCCAGGGGCGCCTGGAGGCGCTGTTAAATTTCCAGACCTTAATTATCGAGCTAACGGGGTTAGAAATCGCCAACGCCTCCCTACTGGACGAAGGCACCGCGGCGGCGGAGGCCATGAGTTTGAGTTACGGCGCTAGTAAGAGCAAAGCCAACGCTTTCTTTGTGGATCAGAACTGCCATCCCCAGACCCTAGCGGTCTTGCGAACCCGGGCTAATCCCTTGGGCGTTGACATTATCGTCGGCGACCACCGCACCTTTGACTTTAGCGTTCCCATCTTCGGCGCTTTGCTCCAGTACCCCGCCACGGACGGCGCGATTTATGATTACCGGGATTTTATTCAACAGGCCCATGGGCGCCAAGCGCTGGTGACCCTGGCGGCGGATCTGCTCAGCTTGACCCTCCTGACCCCGCCGGGGGAACTGGGCGCCGATATCGCCGTGGGCAGTAGCCAACGCTTTGGGGTTCCTTTAGGGTACGGCGGCCCCCACGCGGCCTATTTCGCCACCCAGGACGCCTACAAGCGCCAGATTCCGGGTCGGATTGTGGGGGTGTCTAAGGACACCCAGGGACAACCGGCGCTCCGCTTGGCTCTGCAAACCAGGGAACAACACATCCGCCGGGAAAAGGCCACCAGCAATATCTGCACCGCCCAGGTGTTATTAGCGGTCATGGCGGGGATGTACGCCGTTTACCACGGCCCGGAGGGGTTAAAAAATATTGCCCTGCGGATCCATCAGCTCACGGTTCTCTTAGCTCTGGGACTACGGCGCCTCAATTATTCCCTGGGAACCGAGCCGTTCTTCGATACCCTCCGGGTGGGGGTGGGTTTAGCCGGCGCGCCGGCGCTGCTGAAGGCGGCCCAGCAACGACGCATCAATCTGCGGGATTTTGGGGACGGCTCCTTGGGCATTAGCCTCGACGAGACGACGACCCTTCAAGATTTAATCGATCTCTGGCAAATTTTCAGCGGTCGGGAAGACCTGCCCTTTACCCCGACGGAACTCTGGGACGAGGCGGAGTTTACTTTCCCCGCCCCGTTAACTCGTCAAAGCGCCTTTTTACAGGACCCGGTCTTTAACCAATACCACTCGGAAACCGAGCTTCTGCGCTATCTCCGCCATTTGGAAAGCAAAGATTTGGCGCTGAATACCGCCATGATTCCACTCGGTTCCTGCACCATGAAACTCAACGCCGCTGCGGAAATGATTCCCGTCACCTGGCCCGAGTTTGGCAAACTACACCCCTACGCGCCCCCGGAGCAGGCGGAGGGTTATCAGATTCTCTTTAACCAACTGGAAACCTGGCTCTCGGAAATCACCGGTTTCGCCGGTATTTCTCTCCAGCCCAACGCCGGTTCCCAGGGAGAATACGCCGGGTTGCAGGTCATCCGTCAGTACCATCTCAGTCGGGGAG
>JAYKIZ010000353.1:0-2582 GCA_035285965.1 Cyanobacteriota bacterium
ACGGTCTTCATCGAGCCGGGGGCGTTAACCTGCGCGTCGTTGGGCGCGGTCTTCTCCTGGGCTAATTGACCCAAAAAGGTTTTAAAGAGCGTCACCCGATGGATCAGCCAACGGTAAAGAAACAAGACCGCCCAACTCAGCGCCGCCACCAGGGCTAAAACCTGAAGCGCCGCCCAGAGACGTTTTTGTAAGACCGCAGGTTGGCGCTCCTGGTGGGCTTTTAATAAAGCGGCCCGCAAAATGTTAATGCCTTCCTGGGCTAATTCCTCCACCGTCAGGGCGTAAAACTCGGCGTCGGCGCTGGTGATGGTGCCCACCACGGTAGGCCGGAGGGATTGACCGTCGCTCACTTGCAAAACATTCTGCCCGTTTAAGACGGCGCTGGTCACCGTTAAGGTCTGGGGGTCAAAGCCCCGGCGGATGATTTCCTTAATTTTGTTCTCCACCCGGGTCACCCGAGTTTGCACCCCTTGTCCCTGGTCTTTCTCGCCTTCGGCGCTGATGGGCACCGCCACCATAAAAAGGGGCGCCCCGTCTAAACGAACGGCTTTATATTCGAGATTGCCAATGCGACCCGAATCCTGATAGTCCAGTTGCCAGCGGAGGCCGCGAACCGCCTCCGGCAGTTGATCCAGTTGGCCCCAGCCCGGCGCCGCCAGGGAGAGCGCGAGACTGAGGGAGAGAATCCCCAGACTGAGAACGCGCAACAGGCGGCGCCGGGTTAAGGAAAGGAACATGGGCAACGGGGCAAGAAACTGCTTCTGTTTAATGAGGATGTTTGGAAAGCCCCCCTAACCCCCCAATTTTGGGGGGAACAGTGAAGCCCTAGCCTAACAGCGCCGAGGCCCGTTGACTAATGGCCTCGGCCGTAATGCCATTAAAGGCCATCAACTGCCCGGCGCTGGCGGTGGTTTCTCCCCGTTTCCAAGCGAAAATATCCCGCGGCGCCGTGGAGCGTAGGAGTAAAGGCTCTAAGAGAGCGCTGGAGCCGCCGGTAATACCAATGAGGGCGTCGCCGCCAAAGAGTTGGGCGAAACCGCTGTCGTCCAAGAATTGCCCGTCCGCTTCGGCGCAGGTTTCCCAAAGGACGTCCTGGGGGCGGTAGAGGCGCCGGGGGCTGAGGATGGCGACGACTTTAACCCCCAAACCTTGGGTTTCCAGTTGAGTCGCGGCCTCCAGCGCCGGCAGGAGGGCCATATCCCCAATCACCGCTAAAACCACGGTTTTTGGCCCGGCGCTTTCCCGCAAAATCGCGGCGCCGCTTTCTAGGGCCTGACGGGCTTGGTCTAAGGTTCCGTAAATGGGCAGGGGGGATTTACTGGCGGTGATGGTGACGCCCTTATTAACGGCGCTCAGCGCCCACTCGTAGCAAACTTGAATACTGTTGGCGTCCCAGGGGAAGAGGGGAAAGACATTCCCATTGCGCGTCATGGCCGCGAAATAGTTCTCAATTTCCGGGCGCTGGTGGGTCCAGCCGTTACGACCCTGCTCCAAGGCGCCGGCAGTGAAGAGGGTAATGGTGGCGGGCGTCGGGCGCCGGAGTTCCGCCATGGCTTGGGTGACGGTCTGCCAAATGGGCAAGCCGTTAATCGCGAAGGATTCATAGGAACACCAGAGACTCCGAGCGCCAAAGAGCGCCTGGGCCGCGGCTAAACCGGCGCAGGCGTCCTCGCTCAGGGGTTCGTAAACCTGTCCCTTCGGCGCTTGGAAGTAGGTCTCGTCCGGGGTGGGGTGGATAATTTTCAAACCGACGTTAATGTTATTGATCCCCGAAGCGGCGTTACCGTCGGCGTTGGTGACGACAAAATCCGGGTCTTTTTGCCCCACCTGCACCACCAGTTGCCCTAAAACCGTGGTGGCCACTTTCTTTTCCCCCAGGGCATATTCCGTCAGGGTTAAGCTTCCTAGATCCGCCAGGGGACGAACGCTTTCCGTCACCGCCTGTTGCGCCGCCGGGCCCCCCGCGGCCCGTTCAAAGTTTGTCCGCACCACCTGCCAAGTTTCCGGCGCTAGCGCCCGCTCCTGAAGCGCCGCCACAATATAATCCTTCTCCAAACTATCGCCGGGGTAGAGGTTATGGGATTGGGCTCCCCGTTTATGAACGCCGGCGCCCTTCAGTTGCTTAACGATTAACACCGTTAGGGTTCCCCCCAAGGCAGATTGGGCCGCCCGGTCGGTGGCTTCCAAGACCGCCTGGGTAAAGGCTAGACGTTGACCCCAAGAAAAACGAGAGCTATCTACATAATCCCCGGGTTGGTCGGCGTCGTCGTAGTCCTTAGCGTTAACTAAAATCACTTCTTTAAAGCCGTTGCCCCGCCAGTAGGCGAGCATTTCCTCGTTGGTTTTGGTGGAGACCATACTGTGGTGCTCCTGGCTGTAGCCGTTCCAGACCAGAATCGGTAAAAAGTTGGTCGCCTGGGGATAGGCGGTGTGGAAGTGGGCCATACTGCTGAGGATGTAGGGTTCCCCCAAGCCGCCGTCGCCGATGGTCACCGGAAAGAGGACGCCGGGATAGAGTTTGGCGCCCGCCATGGCGAAATGTTGTCCCTGACCCAACGGCCCCGCCGGCGCCAGCAGTCCGG
>JAYKIZ010000354.1:0-6267 GCA_035285965.1 Cyanobacteriota bacterium
ACCACCCCGACCAGCGCCACCCGCCAAAATAGGGGATTCAGTTTAAACATGAATTTATAAAAATACTTATAAAAATAAGATCTTACGCAGGAAGTAAGCCAAAACCGCGGTTAGACAGACGAGAATAATTTGTCCGGGAAGCGCCGCTAGGGAGAAGGAATAAAGCGCCGGCGCTAGGGTGGCTAGGGATAACTCGCCGATCCCCAACAGAGCCAAACCGCAGACGTAGAGACTACCGACCAGGTGAATGACGCCCAAGCCCGCCAGGGCGCTCAGCGCCAGGGTTTCAATTTTCGGCGGGTAGCGGAAAGCCAAGGCGCCGCAGACCCAGGCGCCGGGGATAAAACCCAATAGGTAGCCAAAGGTGGGTTTTTGCCAGGAATCCCAGCCGCCCCCGGAGCCAAAAATGGGCAACCAAGCCATGCCTAAAAGGAGATAGCCTCCCTGGGCAAAAGCTCCGGCGTTGCGTCCCCCCAAACACCCCGTTAACAAAACGGCGCCGACTTGATAAGTGATTCCTAAAGAACGGGAATAAATGCCTTGATTGAACCACTCCCAGGGCGGGTTGGTGACAAACACCTCCACGAAGGTGCTGAAAATGGTCAGCAACAAACCCAGAATCGCCCAGAGCAATTCTGTCGCCAAGGCGGGTTTAGGGGGCCGGGGGGATTCAGACTTGGTATTCACCGGGCAATGGGGCTTCTCCTCCCGTTAAACCGAGGGAAGCGAGCATGAGATGATCCTGCTCTGGGGGCTGGCCCAGGGTGGTCAGGTAATTGCCAATTAACATAGCATTAATCCCCGCCTGGAGACCCAGACTTTGGAGAGCGCCCATCACCGCTTCCCGACCCCCGGCGTAGCGGATAATCTGGCGGGGCAGAAGACAGCGGAAAATGGCCATGGCCTTCAGCGCCTCGTAGGGATCTAGGCGGGGACGCTCCGCTAGGGGGGTGCCGGGGCGGGGGTTGAGCAGATTGAGGGGCACAGATTCCACCTCTAAATCCCGCAGAGCCAGGGCCAAATCAATCCGGTCTTCCCAGGATTCTCCCATGCCCAAAATTCCGCCGGTACAGGCTTGAATCCCGGCTTCCTTGAGGTTTTTCACCGTTTCCACCCGGTCTTGCCAACTGTGGGTCGTAACGATGTCGGCAAAAAAGTTCTCGGCGCTTTCCAAATTGTGGTTATAGCGAGTCACCCCCGCCTCCTTCAGGCGCCGGGCCTGCTCCGGGGTAATTTCCCCCAGGGCGCAACAGGGTTTAATTTGAGTTTCCTGAATGATCAGCCGCACGGTTTCCAGGATTTGCTCAAATTCCTGGGATTTGGGGCTGGCGTACTTAGGCCCCCGGCCCTGGCTCACCAGACAAAAGCGTTTCGCCCCTGCGGCTTCGGCGGCCCTAGCGTGTTCGAGGATCTCCGTCTGGGACTTAAGCCCATAAATCGAAGAATCGGGGCTAGGGTGGTGGCTAGATTGGGAGCAATAACCGCAGTTCTCGGAGCAGTTGCCGGATTTGACATTAACGATACTGCACAAATCAACTGTATCGCCGCAACAGCGGCGCCGAATCCGATCCGCGGTTTCGCAGAGCAGGAGAATCGCCTCCTCTCCCTCGATTTCGCTTAAAACTAAAGCTTCCGCCTTTTCTAACGGTTCCCCGGCGATAACGCGATCCCCGAGGGTCTGAAGATAGGCGCTCAGCGCCGCTAAATCCGGCGCTTGGGTTTTCGGGGGAGGAGCAGACAATACAACCACGTGAATACACCCAAAAAGTGACGGTATTTCTCAAGATTAGCCTAGAGGCTGGGGAGCGTCTCAGATTTGTCAGCTGATCTATTGCCCTCCTGCCCCTTTTCCCAGAACGGGAGAAGGGGAGTCAAAGTCCCTGTCTTGAAAATTCCCCTATATTACCATCCTCCCTAGCCAGTTCTAGCGCCTATGGTAGAATAGCGGTCAACTGTCGTCCCCTCCCCTCGGTATGCCTCCTTCGTCCCCTCCGCGCCCGCCCTCCAGACGCTTTGTGGTAGGGGATGTCCACGGCCATTTTCAGGCGCTCAGTCTGCTCTTTGACAGTATTGCCCCCACCAGCGCCGACGCGGTCTATTTCATTGGCGACCTGATCGACCGGGGCCCCGACAGCGCCCAAGTGGTGCAGTTTGTGCGGGAAAATAAATTTCACTGTCTGCTGGGCAACCATGAGCAGATGATGCTGGACGCGGTGGGAGGCGGTCAGGTCTCGCCCCAACTGTTGCAATCTTGGCTTTATACCGGCGGTTACCCGACTTTAACCAGCTATGACCACCATATCCCCGGCGAGGATATTGAATGGATGCAGTCCTTGCCCCTCTATCTGGATTTGGGGGACGCCTGGCTCGTCCACGCCGGGGTTGACCCGGAACTGCCCCTAGAGGTTCAGAACGAAGAACAGTTTTGTTGGATTCGGGAACGCTTCCACCGGACTCCCCGGCCCTACTTTCCCGATAAATTAATCATTACCGGCCACACCATTACCTTCACCTTTCCCACCGTGGAACCCGGCAAGCTGGCCGCCGGCGCCGGTTGGTTGGACATCGACACCGGCGCCTATCACCCGAAAAGCGGCTGGCTAACGGCGGTGGAACTGAACGAGCGCCGGGTCTATCAAGTCCACACTAATAGCCGCAAGCTCAGACAGTTAGATTTGGACAGCGCGGTGACCTTTCTCGATCCTTTGGCGCTGGCGGGGAAACGGAGTAAACGCAAGGGTTGGTTCGGTTAGGTTTCGCTCCCCCATTCCCCTTGCTTTTGAGATAAATTAAGAGGATTAACCGGATTGAACAGTCGAGGATTATGGGCGTTTTAGCGGCGATTGGGGTTTTGGCGCTTTTGATTTTTGTCCACGAGTTGGGGCACTTTATGGCGGCCCGTTGGCAAGGAATTCGGGCCAATCGTTTTTCCATCGGCTTTGGCCCGGCTTTGCTGAAATATCAGGGATCCGAAACGGAGTACGCCCTGCGGGCCATTCCCCTGGGGGGCTATGTGGGATTTCCCGACGACGACCCGGAGAGCGATATTCCCCTAGACGACCCCGATTTGCTCCGCAATCGTCCCTTGTTTGACCGGGCCATTGTTATCAGCGCCGGAGTCATTGCCAATTTAGTCTTAGCTTACTTGTTATTGATGGGCCAAGTGGCCACCGCCGGTATCCAAGACCTACAGCCGGGCCTGCGGGTGCCCAAGGTGGAGGTCGGGTCCGCGGCTAGTCAGGCCGGTTTAGAAGCCGGAGATTTAATTCTTTCCCTAGGGGGCAATCCTTTAACTTCGGCGCCCGGCGCCACGGAAGCCTTTATCGCTCAGGTTAAACAGTCCGCCAATCAACCCTTGGCTTTAACCCTAGAGCGCCGGGGGGAAACCCTCGATTTAACCCTAACGCCTGCGCCGGACGAAACCGGGGCGGGAAAAATCGGCGTGGCCCTAACGCCCAATGTGGAACAGCGCCGGGCCAAGAATCTGGGGGAAGTGTTCAGTTACAGCGCCTCGGCCTTTGAGCGGATTACAGTCTTAACCGTCCAGGGTTTTGGGCAACTCCTGAGCAACTTTGCCAACAGCGCCCAACAGGTGGCGGGGCCGGTGAAAATTGTGGAGTACGGCGCCAGTATCGCCCAAAATAACGCCGCCAATTTGTTTCAATTCGGCGCTTTGATTAGCGTTAATCTGGCCATTATCAATATTCTGCCCCTGCCGGCGCTGGACGGCGGCCAGTTAGTCTTTTTACTCATTGAAGGACTCTTGGGTAAACCCCTGCCCAATCGCATTCAAACCAACATTATGCAGACGGGGCTGGTGCTCCTACTAGGTTTGGGAGTGGTTTTAATCGTCCGGGACACCGCCAATTTGGCCTTCGTTCAGGAATTGCTTCAGTAGATGACCAGTCTCCTGCGGAAAGCCGCCAGCCGCAAACAACGGGCCCTGGAAATCTTGCTGATTCTCCAGCGCCTTTACCCCGACGCCACCTGTAGCCTCGACTATGAAACGCCGGTGCAACTACTGGTGGCCACCATTCTTTCCGCCCAATGCACCGACGAACGGGTTAATAAGGTCACCCCGGCGCTGTTTAAACGCTTTCCCACCGCGACGGCGCTGGCCTACGGCGAGCGGGAGGAGTTGGAAAAACTGATTCACTCCACTGGCTTCTATCGCAATAAAGCCAAAAACATCCAAGGCGCCTGTCGGAAAATCGTGGAAGAGTTCGGCGGCGAAGTGCCCCAAACCATGGAGGAATTACTCACCCTCCCCGGCGTAGCCCGCAAAACCGCCAATGTGACCCTCGCCCACGGCTTCGGGATTTTAGCCGGGGTGACGGTGGACACCCACGTCAAGCGCCTGAGTCAACGGCTGGGACTGACGGACGCCAAAGAGCCGCCCCAGATTGAGCGAGATTTAATGAAACTGATCCCCCAACCGGATTGGGAAAATTACTCCATCCGTATTATTTACCACGGTCGGGCGGTCTGCAACGCCCGCAAACCCCTCTGCGGCCAATGTGAGTTAGCCCATCTTTGCCCCAGCGCCGCTATCGTTTAAGCTGAATCAATCGCCATCAGGACTCCGTCGTCATGCTCCAATTCGCCCTTCTGGGAACTCTCTTCTTCGCCTCCGCCGTACCGCAACCAGCGGCGCCAATTCCCTCCCTGCTAGCCCAGGCGGCGCCGAGTGTGAGTAATCAGGAGTTGGAGCAAGTGGCCCGGATTTTAGTCAAATTCCAAGGCGTCGCCGAAAAAACCCAGACGGATATCGACAAAGCGGTTCAGGCCGCCGGGTTAACCCCCCAACGTTTCCTCGAAATCGCCCAACAGGTGCGGGCCAAAGGCAGTCCCGGCGCTAAACCGATTCCGGCCCAGGACGAGGCTAAGTTTGAAAAGGCCTTACCCCAGGTTCAGAAAATTCTTCAGGCCTCCATCAAAGAACAACAAGCCATTCTCGGCGCCGAAAAAATTAGCTCCAAGGACTTTGACCAACGCATGGAAAAAATCCGTCAGGACATCAAGCTCCAGGAGCAGGTGCAAAAACTGATGAACGGCGGCAAATAAACTCACAGTCCCATTCTTAACGTTGGTTATGCTTTCCGCCCTCCAGGACGCCCTCCGCTTTGACTTTATGCAGAACGCCCTTGCGGCGGGAATTTTAGTCAGCCTTGCCTGCGGTCTGATTGGCGTCTTTGTGGTGGTGAACCGTATGGTCTTTATTAGCGGCGGCATCGCCCACGCGGCCTACGGGGGCATCGGTCTGGGTTACTTCTTTCGCTTTGACCCCGTCCTCGGCGCTCTGGGTTTTTCCCTCCTCTCGGCGCTGGCTATGGGGTGGATCGAGCGCCGTTACCGTCAACGAAGCGACACCCTAATTGGGGTGATGTGGGCTTTGGGGATGGCGCTGGGGGTTCTCCTGATTGATTTAACCCCAGGCTATAAAGCCGACGTTTCCAGTTACCTCTTTGGCAGTATCCTCACCGTGCCCCGCCAGGAATTGGCCTACATGGCGGCGCTGGATCTGCTCCTAGTCTTGCTGGTCTGGCTATTTTACAAAGAATTAGTGGCGCTCTCTTTTGACGGAGTTTACGCCGCGACCCGCAATGTGCCGGTGGAGAAGCTCTACCTCCTCTTGGTGACCGCGACGGCGCTGACGGTGGTCATGGTGATGCAGGTGGTGGGGCTGATTATGGTCATCGCCCTATTAACCCTCCCCGCGGCCATCGCCGGCCAGTATGGGCGGGATCTGCGCCAAATGATGATCATGGCCAGCCTTCTGGGGATTCTCTTTTGCGGCGCCGGTTTAGCGCTCTCCTACGGTTTTAACCTCTCCTCCGGCGCCACGATTATCTTAGTGGCGGGCGCAAGTTATTTACTGAGTCTGGTGGGCAACCAAGCGTTCAAGACCTTTAGGGGGGTCGGAAATAACTAGTACATTACCCTGCGGCTCCGTCGGGGTCCTTGTCCCTGAAATAGGCTTGCCTAGCCTAAAGCGGGTATAATGAGGCCGATAAATTCAACTAATACTGGAGGACTTGCGACCGTGAAAAAATCCATTGCCCAACTCTCAGCCGCGGATCTAGCGGGAAAACGGGTTTTCGTGCGGGTAGACTTTAACGTGCCCCTGGACGATAACGGCGCGATTACCGACGACACCCGCATTCGGGCGGCGCTTCCCACGATCCAAGACCTCCTCAGCAAAGGCGCCAAGGTGATCCTGGGCAGTCACTTCGGGCGGCCCAAGGGCAAAGTCGTCGAGTCGATGCG
>JAYKIZ010000355.1:0-11055 GCA_035285965.1 Cyanobacteriota bacterium
ACGCCCTTTGAGGGCGCTAAGGAGGCCGCTTTTCTGGCCCAAGCCGCGGCGGAACCCCTACGGAGTTGGTTCACCCCCTCCTACGGTATGGTGCTGAATTTATTGCAAAAGCACAGCGTCGAGGAAGCCAAAGACCTACTGGAGCGCAGTTTCGCCGAATATCTGGCTCAGTTCGCCCTGGAACCCACCAAGGTCGCCATTGGGCAAATCCTCTCCCAGTTGGCCCAGTGGGACATTAAACTAGCGGGGGTCGAGGAGCGGGATATCCGCAGTTATGAAAAATTACGGGGGCGTCTGCGGGAAGAAGAGCGCCTGCTGAAACTCTTGGAGCAACAGGCGGAAAAAAGCCGCAAACAGGACTTGGCCGGTCAGTTAGGGCAGATTCAACCGGGGCGGTTGCTCTATTTAAAGGGGCGCTTTATTAAAACCCAGCGGCCCAAATTAGCCCTGGCGATCGCGGCCCTGCCCAGCGCCCATCCGTTACCGGATTGTCTCTGTCTGGCCCAGGATAACCGCTGGTATCACGCCACCCCCGCCGATATTTTCGCTGTGCTTGAGGTTCAAGGCGCTCACTTACCGGCGCTTCCTGAAACCCTCCCCGTCATCGATAAACCCTTGAAGGGAGACGACGCCAGCGCCGCCTTCGCTCAAACCTTAGATCCCCAGCTCTATCCCCTGCCCCCGGCGCCGGAAGTTTTGGAGCAGGGGCTTAAGGTTCAAGAGTGCGAAACTTTACTGGCAGTCCATCCCCTCCACAGCCACAAAAATCCGGGGCGTCTGATTGACGGCTTCCACCAGCGCCGGCAACTGCGGGAAGATCTTGAGCGCCGACAAATTGAATACGAGCGCCTGCAATCCCGCCAATCCTACTATTGGCAAGAATTTCTAGACTTGATCGCTATTTTGCAGGACTTTGCGGCGCTGGAGGAGTATATGCCCACGCCCCTGGGAGAAGCGGCGGCCACCCTCCGGGGGGAAAACGAACTCTGGCTCGGGTTGGCGCTGATGTCGGGCAAATTTAACCGTCTCACCCCGCCCCAACTGGCCGCGGCCATGAGCGCCCTAATTACGGAACCCCTCCGCCCCGACACCTGGAGCCGGTTTCCGGCGCCGACGGCGGTGATGGCGGCCCTGCGGCCCGGCAAAGATCTGGATTTCTTAACCCTACTCTATAAAACCCAAGCCGGCGCCGCCCTCTGGGTTCAAGGTTTTATTGTCCAAATTCTGGAGCAAACCAACCTCTGGGAAATCCGCCGCGGTTTAATCCAAACCCAAAATCGCTACGGCATCACCATTCCCCTCTGGCTAGAGGCGGAGTTGCTGGGTCTGGTGGAGCAGTGGGCGCTGGGGATGGACTGGGAGGCGCTATGCCAAAATACCAGCCTCGACGAAGGAGATATCGTGCGTCTGTTACGCCGCACTATTGACCTGCTCTGGCAAATTCCCCAGGCGCCCCACCTAGCGCCCCAGTTAAAGCGCAACGCTAGGGAAGCGGTGGCGCTGATGAAGCGTTTCCCCGTGGCGGGCTAGCGCCGGCGGTTTACCGCTAGGCGCCGAGGGTCGTCTTGAGCCAGTCTTTGAGTAAATCGATTAAACTCAAGCCGCCATTGAAGAAGACATAAACCACTGAAACCATCAAAACGGCAATCAAGATAGAAAACAGGGTTCCCAGTAAACAAATCAGTCCGTCCTCCTCCTGAAGTCCAAAGGCGGTTACAAAGATACTCATGGCGGGCAGGGTGTTAGTGCCCGGAATCGGCAAAATCATGGACATTGCCATCAGAGAAATGGTCAACCCCATCACCGTTCGTCCCAAGCGACTAGCGCCGAACCCCGGCAGACGGGGATGGGCCAACTTTTCCAGGCGCCGGAGCCAGGGTAAACCCTTTTGCAAAACGCCCTGGGCGGTTTTGACTTTAAACGTCTGTCGTTGCCAAGACAGGGGCAACCAGAGTTGTTCCCGCCCGAGAATTAACTGGGCCCCAATACACAAAATCAGAATACCGAAGGGAGTGGAATAGCCCGGCGCCGGAATGGGCAAGGCGGAGGGAAAGGAAAGGAGAATGAGAATAATGCCAAAAACTTTTTCCTGGGCCAGCGCCATCACCTGGGCTAAGCTTACGGTTTCTCCATGTTCTTCTTCAAAAAAATACCGTTCGAGTTCTTTGGATAAAGCGGCCATATTTAACGGACTGTCCTCAATAAGCTTAGTCAAAGAGCATAGCGCCCCCCTGGTTCTTGAGATTAACCCCTCCATCCCAGAGGGCGAGGATAAAGGCCAGCGCTTTGACGTTGAGGCGAGGGAAGCACTGGCGCTGATGAAGCGTTTTCCCGTAGCGGGGTAAGGAGTCTAAAATAATTTCCAGTTTACGGAAAAGTAGAGACTTTGCTGGGATAGGGTATTGCCCTCTACCTGAAAGCGAGTCAGGGGGACGCCCCAATCTAAGCGGGCCGAGAGCCGGTCGTCCATCTGCCAGAGCAGACCTAAACCGACGCTCAGCAAGGTGTTGGGATTGGGCGTCGGAATGGGGTTCTCCGAATCGTTCCAACCCACCCCCAGATCTGCGAAGGGGACAATTTGCAGAAGACCGCTAATCTCCTCCACCCGTAAAATCGGCAGGCGAACCTCTAGGGACGCGAACAGCCCGTTATCCGTGAGGAAAAAATCTTGCCGGTAGCCCCGGACGGTGTTTAACCCCCCCAGGGTGATTTGTTCTAGAGGAACCAGAGGATCGGTGGTTAATTGCAAGGCCGACCGGGCCACGAACAGGGTGTCCGGCGCGAGTAAGCGCGCGTATTGAGCCTGTCCTAACCAATCAAAAAAACGCCCGTCGGGGGGGACGTTGTTGACGCTAGCGCCGAAAAGACCCAGGCCCCAACTGAAGCGGGACAGCGCCGAAAAAATATCTTGGGAACCTCGCTGGGTCCAGTCCTGGGAGAAGCGAAGGGCGGCGATCTTGGTTTGACCGTCTTGATTGGAGCCGGGGGACAGGGGAAAGCCAACGCCCTGGAGGGTGGTCTGACTGGAGGCGTAGGAGGCGGTAATCCCGAGGGCTAACTCTTGACTGGGGGTTTGAATCACCGGTTGGCGGTAGGTTAAATCTCCATAGAAGGAATCGCCGTTAATATCCAACTGGTCGAAAGGCTGTTCAATAACGTAGGTGCTGTTATATTGCCCCGAGAGCCGTAGGGTTCCGTTCCTCGGGTTGAGGGGAATGGTATAGGCGCCGCTAAGCGCGTTACTGCCGTCGCTGTTGGCGTAGTCGAAGGTAAACCCGTCCCCAAAACCCAGCAGATTCGCCTGATTAATCCGTAGACCCCGCTCCCAGGCGCCGATGCTTCTCACTCGGCCGTTATCGGTAAAGAGTTCGCCGCTAAAGGTGTCCGCTTCTTTAACGCTGACGATAAGCAAGCTGGATTCCGGGTTCGGCCCTGCGGCCAATTCGGCGGAAATGGACTGAACGAGGGGATTGAGTTGCAGAAGTTGCAGGGCCTCCAATAACTTATTCCGGTTAAAGGGGCGCTCCGTCGCCAGCGCCAAACGACTGCGAATATACTCCGGTTGGAGTCTGCCTTCCACTTGAACTTGAATATCCTCCAACCCCCCTTCAATGATTAAAATCTTGACGACGGCATCCCGAGGAGCGAAGGCTTGTCCCGCGGGGATCACAGCGCCGGAATTGATATAGCCCCGCTCCGTATAGTACTGAGTAATGGCCTGTTCGGCGCCGAGGAGTTCGGCGAAGGTCAAGGGCCGCCCGGTGAAAGACTCCACTACCTTGGCTAATTCTTCTGTGCTAAAAGCGGTGTTACCCGCAAACTCAAACCGTTCCACGGTAATGGCGGCGCCGCTGGGGGGCAACTGGGACGGAGCCGGGGGGACGGGTTGAATCTCTAGACCCGGTTCCGGTAACGGAGCCGGAGTGGGAACGGGTTGGGGCCGTTGGGGCGGCAGAAGGATTCGTCCCGGATTCAAAGGAACTTGGGCCAGGGCCGCCTCGTTGTTGAAGCTTAGACCGACTAGGACAAGACAGGTTAGGGGAAGCCACATTGCGATACTACTCTTTAGTTGTTTGTCTAAGCTTTAAACAACGCCAATACTACTTTAAACAACGCCAATACTAAAATTCAGGGCGGCCAATATACATAACACAGCTATTGAGAAAAAGCAACAGAGACGTAGGCCGGGGTTTAGCCGTCCACCGACGACAATTGGGAGATATTTTAGCCCCGCTTCAGAAGTATCAAGAAACGCTTTAAACAGATTTTGGGGTAGAGCGGAACTAATCATTCGCCTCCACCCAACGCCCGCCCCGGCGGAGGAATAGGGGACGAGCCACGGCGTCGATGTGGGCCTTGAGCGGCGGGTAAGCGATGACGCCGTAGCTGTGGACATCGACGGCGAAGGGCAAGGAACTGTCCTGGAAAAGCGTCCAGAGTCGGTCTTGCAGGGCCGCGTCGGCTCCCTGACCATAGACGACTAAATCCAGATCGGAGTTGGGACGATAGCGACCCGTCGCCCGGGAGCCAAAGACCGCCACTTGCTCAATGCCCTCGGCTTCAATGCTGGCGAGGACAGCGCCGATTTGTTGGAGCTGGGTCGGGGTTAAGCCAAAATCATCCATTAATTAAGCGGCTCCTTCAACATCGCTTCCCGGAGTAAAAGCAAGGCGCGACGGTAGTTGTCAAAACGGTAGCGCCAGCGGGGGGGGATGACGGCGCCCATGGCCCGGCCTCGGAATTGCCAAAAGAGTTTCCCTTACCCTAGCGCCTCTTAAGGACGCCCAAGATTGCCGACGCTCTTGACAAGCGGCGAGGATTGGCTAGGATAGGTCTAGACTCCCCCTCACTCCGATATTATCCCCCTCCGTAATTTTTCCTAGACGCCGAAGCCGTCGTCGCTTCTTGGGCCTATGTTTAGCCGTTTACAAAACTTATTTGGTCGCAAATCCCAGGGAGTGGGTTTGGAAATTACGCCAGAGCGTCTCAATCTGGTTCAACTGTCTAGTTCCGGCTCTAACTACAAATTAAACAAGTATTGTTACACCACCCTGCCGGAGGGGATTTTCGAGGAAGGGAAGATTGTCGATTCTCCCTCCCTAGCGGAAATTATTCAGGAGATGTTTAAGGAAAATAAAATTTCCACCAAACGGGTCGCCACCGCCGTGCCGATGCGAGAAGCCATTATTCGCATTATTCCCGTACCGGCGGAGTTGGACGACACTGAGTTGAAGGACATGGTGCTTAACCACGAAGCGGCGCTGTACTTGCCCTACCCGAGGGAAGAAGTGGATTTGGATTACCAAAAGTTGGGCTTTTTCGAGGACGACGACGGCATTGAAAAGGTTCAGGTTCTTCTAGTGGCCACCCGCAAGGAAGTGACGGACTCCTATCTCGACACCTTTCAGCAGGCGGGGCTAGACGTTAATGTTTTAGAAATCAACAGCTTCGCTCTCATCCGCACCATCCGAGAGCAACTGCGGCAGTTTGGCTCCAAAGAAGCGGTGGTCTTGATTGACATTGAGTTTGACAATACGGAAATCGCCATTATTATCGACGGGGTGCCCCAATTTTCCCGGACGGTTCCCATCGGCACGTTTCAGATGCAGAACGCGCTTTCCAGGGCCATGAACTTGCCTCCCTCCCGCAACCCGGAAATTTTACAGGGCATGACCATTCCCGTGACTCAGTTTGACACCCTCAGCACCCAGGGCACGGCGGTGAATCCTGGCATGACGGCGCTGATGCGGGTCTTGGGGGAACTGACGGACGAACTGCGCCGCTCCATCAACTTTTACCTCAACCAAAGCGACGATCTAGAGTTGGTGCAACTCCTGCTGGCGGGGCCCGGCGGCGGGTTGATGCAGTTAGACGAGTATTTGACCCAGCGTCTGAGTATCCCCACGGTGCAGGTCGATCCCTTCTCGGCGCTCGCCATCGACGCGGATCAGGAATTTTCCCCCATCGAGCGCCCCAGTTTAGGGACGGTAATTGGCCTCGGCCTGCGACAAACCTAACTTTATTTACGTCAGCGTTTAACGACGGGACAACTCGATTGCAAGGAAGGAACTCACCGCCATGTACGGCCTCGATGTCAATTTTCTGAAAGACCGCAACCTAGATCCCGGCAAAACCATGCCGACCATGACCCTGACGGCGCCAAAGGCGTCCATACGGGAGCAGTTGCCCATCATTATTGGCGCCGGGGTGGCGGGACTGTTGTTAGCCCTATCGGGTTTAAGCATCCTGGCCGTGAACTGGCAAAAGGGACAAACCCAAACCAATATTCAGGCGCTGGAGACGGAACTGGCCCAACTCAAGGCCCAAAACGCCAAAATTCAGGAGTTGGAAGCCAAGGCGGCGACCATTCATCAGGATTCCGACGCCCTGGTGGGGGTCTTTGGGCAAATTAAACCCTGGTCGGCGCTGTTGCAGGATTTGACCGACCAAATGCCCCAGGGGGTACAAATTAGCAGTATCCAACAATCGGGCCCGACCCTGACCTTGAACGGCTTTGCCACAGGTTACGATGTCTTAAACGATTTTCTCCTCACCCTCCAGTCCTCGGAGTTTTTCCAGGGCGATAAAACCAAGCTCTTAACGGCTACCACCGGCGCTCTGCCGGTGACCGCGGAGGGCGCGACCATCGAAAGCGGCGAGATCAAGGAAGGGGAAGAGGCCAGCGCTTCGGGGATTCGCATCCCGGCCGGGGTCAAATACACTATCGAAACCCAAATCACCGAGAAACCCAACCCGGAACTTCTTAATGCTCTGATTCGCAAAGGGGCCTCGGGTTTGGTGGCCCGCTATAAGATTTTGGAGCAGGCGGGCGTCCTCAAGGGCCCCGGCGGGGCCCCCGGAGCGCCGGCGCCGATTCTTAAGCCCCAGGAGGGCGCTCCCCCGACGCCGCCCCCCAGTTAAACTTGTCACCCTTTTTTGGAGACCCAAACCCACCCTAGGAGCGCCGCCCTTATGACCTACAGCGAAGAGTACACGACGACGACAATCCTGGATCAAGATTTTGACCAGGGGGGCAATTATCCCACGGCCTTTGGCGTCACCTTCACGCCGAAGGTTACCGGCGTCGCCCTAGGCGTTGTCGGCGCCCTGGGGGCGGGCTATATTTTAATGAATTTTTTCCTCCCGGTCTGGGGCGAGTACCAAACACTTAAAACCGACGAAGCCGCCAAGCAACAAGAAGTGGATCAGCAAAAATCCGGCGCTATGGAGCGCCGCTTAGCGGAGGCCCAGGTCAAGCTCAACGAGGCGGAAAAACGCAAACAGACGGTTTTGAATCTCTACGGCCAGGGGAAAGATATTAAGACGATTCTGATCGACCTCGATCAACTCTTTACGGCTCGGGACGTAACCCTTTTGAGCTTTTTGCCCCAGGGGGAGCCGGCTGTGGTAGCGGACGATTCCCTCGGCGCCGGAACGACCAATAAAGTCAAGCGTCAGACCTACCAGGTGACCTTGAGGGGGAATTTTGGCAATACCCACAACCTGATTCGCGACATCGAACGCCTCCAGCCCTTGATCCTGATTAAGGACTTAAAAACCGATCTGACTCAAACAGAGGTTCCCATTAAAGTGGTTAGTCAGGGAGGGGCAGCTAAGGCTGTGCCGGAAGGGAAAGGGGGCGACCAACTGAGCACTAGCATGACCCTCGATGTGCTCTTACCCCTCACGCCGGAAGAAATTGCCGCTTTGGCGCCGCCCCCGCCCCCGCCGGGTCAGGAGGGCCAGCCCCCTGCGGAAGGGCAACCCCCCGCAGAAGGCCAGCAACCGCCGCCGCCTAAGTAAATTTTTCAGACTTGAAAACACCCCCCTTACGGATTTTGAATCCGTCGTCAATAATTGATTTTTATGTGTGCTGAGGAGCAAGACTGATGATTAATCTACGTTTGGGTCTTTGGGCCCCGTTGGCGCTGGTCGCCTTAACTGCTCTGCCGGTTCAGGCGGCGGACGGTTTGGCTAGAGATGAATTGGATCTCTCTTTGCCAGACGGATCGACCCTTCAAAACGAACTGGCTAACCCAAGAACCGATTTTGCGCCGGACGTAGATTTTCTAGGCCAGTCTTCTCTTCCGTCCGACTTAACGGATTTAGAAACCCCGACGCTGAATCCCAAGCTCTCAGCGCCGCTAGAGGTGGCCCAGGTTCCCCCCTCCAATACGATTCCCGGCGTTTTGCCTCCCGGTAATCCCGCCTTCCCTTCGGCGCCGACGGTTCCCGGAGCGCCGGTGATGGTGCCCAACCCGGAGGTAATTATTCGCTCCAACGGCACGGGCAATCCCGATATTCTCTCTCCTACGGTTCCCGTGGCGCCAGTTCAGCCCCGAGCCGTGGCGCCGCCGGTGGGGGATATGGCGATTTCTAATATCAACACCACCTACGATGTCATTAACCTAGGCCCCTCGGGGAATGTGATTATTCCTCGGTTAGTCCTTCGTCAAGCGCCGGTGCGGGAGGTGTTGCTGGTTTTAGCCCGTTACGCCGGCATGAATATTATCTTTTCCGTTAACGAAGGAGAGGCCCCCGCCGGGGGAGCGGCGCCAGCCCCCGCTCCTGGCGGCGCCGGGGCCCAACCCGGCGCTCTTAGTAATGTCTCTTTAGACTTGGAAAACGAACCCGTCCAACAGGTTTTTAATTCCGTGTTAATGGTCTCCGGCCTCAAGGCTAACCGTCGGGGCAACACCATTTTTGTGGGGCCGGATCTGCCGCCCCAGGCCATGAATCTGATTAGCCGCACCATCCGTCTAAATCAGGTTAAATCCTTTAACGCTGGCGTTACCCTCTCGGCCCAGGGCGCCGAGTTTCAGCGCCTGGTCACCAAAACCGAAGATATTGTCGATCCTCTCACCGGTCGAGTTACCGGGAAACGAGAAGTTCCCTCCCAACTGGAAGCCATTAAACCCCAGGGAGAGGGCGGGCCCCCCTTAATTCTTACAGGGTTAAGGGTCTCCACCGACGACCGCCTAAATTCCATTACCCTAGTGGGGGAACCCCGTCAGGTGGAAATCGCCACTTCCTTGCTAACTCAACTCGACGCCCGACGGCGCCAGGTGGCGGTGAACGTCAAGATTATCGATATTAATTTAAACAATATTCAGGACTACAACAGCAGTTTTTCCTTCGGCGTTGGGGATAGTTACTTTGTCCAAGACGGCGGACAAGCCGTGATGCGCTTTGGGCAAACAGCCCCAGTTCTCCCGTCAGAAATTAATAGCGCCACGGGTCGAATTAGTAACCCGCCAGCGATTCCTAACCCCTTCGCTGATTCAAATACGTTTATTGACTTTAACTCTGGCACAACAATTCCTGGCTACGGTCAAGGCGTCTTTTTAACAGACGACCAGGGCAACGCCGGATTTATCGCGCCCCGGACTGATTTAGAAGTTTATAATCGTATCGCTGGCGTTTCTAATAATCCCTTTGTGACAGGGATTACCGAGTTAGAACTTCCCACGGATACCCTGATTACCCGGACGTTTAACCCAGAAACGGGACTCTTTACCACCACTGTTTCTCGAGGGGTTGACGGGGTCGCGACGGCGGGCTTGCCTTCCTATTACCAATATCCCAAAAACTTTTCCGCCCAAATCTTCGCCCAAATTCGGAGCGGCAACGCCAAGATCCTCACCGACCCCACCTTAATGGTGCAGGAGGGACAGCAAGCCACGGTTAAACTGACCCAAAAAGTGGTGGAAAGCGTGGACACTCAGGTGGATCCCCTCAGCGGCGTGCGGACGACCACCCCGGTTTTAGCCGACGCCGGTTTAACGGTCACGGTGAGCGTCGATCAGATTGACGACAATGGTTACATCACCCTCACCGTGTTGCCGACTGTGGCTTCTCCCGGCGCGACCCAAAGCTTTGAAAGCGGGCCCGGCTCTACCAACACGCTAACGCTTCTCAATAAACGGGAGTTAAGCTCCGGTCTGGTGCGCCTACGGGACGGTCAAACCTTTATTCTGACGGGGATTATCTCCGAGCAACAACAGACCACCACCAGCAAAGTGCCCATTCTGGGAGATATTCCTGTCCTCGGCGCCTTATTCCGTAGCCAGACCGACACGGTGGATCGCTCGGAGGTTGTGGTCATGCTAACGCCCCAGATTGTCCACGACAGCGCCGAAGCCACCTTCGGCTATAACTACGCCCCTGGCAAAGCCACCTCGGATTACCTGCGACAACAGGGTTTCCCCGTCCAAGCCCTGCCTTAAAAAGTCTGTCAGCCCCCTAAATCCCCCAACTTTGGGGGACTTTGAATCCGGTTCCCCCCAGAATTGGGGGGCTAGGGGGGCTTTCCACATATCCCCTAGCGCCGTTATGGAAATTACCCTCGCCCCAGAGCGCCTGAGCTTAGACCCCGGTAGCGCCGTTTTTTTAGAACAGCAAACCTGGGCCGATTATCAAGCGCTGTTGACTCTCCGTGGAGAAAGTTCCTGGCCAAAAATCTATTTTCATGACCCGACTCATAGCTTGTTTCTGATGGCTCCCCTCCCTAGTCACGGCAACCGGATTGACACCCTCCGGGATCTTGTCAAAATTTTGCTCCGGGCCCAGGGTCAAGATTGGCAATGCTTCGACCCCATCACCCTGCGGCGCTGGCAAACGGCCGGGGTAGAGCCGGATACCTGTTTTTATCTAGAAAACCGCCAAGCCATTTTAGGTAAAGAGCGCTTGGATTTAGCCCTAGACCCGCCCCCGGATCTGGCCATCGAAGTGGATCTGACTTCCCCCACGGCGCTGGCGGCCTACGAAAGCCTAGGGGTTCCCGAACTCTGGATTTATCGTCTAGGGGAACTGAAAATCTTTTGTCTCCTTAACGGCGCTTATCAGGAGCAGAGCCAAAGTCCCCGGTTTCCCCAATGTGACCTTCAAACCCTTCTGCCCCACTACATCGAACTCGCCTGGCGGGAAGGCTCCAGCGCCGCTCTCCGACAATTTGAGATGCTGATCCAGACAAAGCCGTGAAGGCGCTATAATAAAAATTGCTTGTTAAAGCTGGACACGTAGCTCAGTTGGATAGAGCATCAGGTTCCGGTCCTG
>JAYKIZ010000356.1:0-2807 GCA_035285965.1 Cyanobacteriota bacterium
TAGTCCTGTAGGGTGGGAACCGACATTAACTCTCGTCTCCGCAGAGGCGGGCTAGGGTGGCGAAAAAATCGGGATAGGAAATCGAAGCGGCTTCCGCCTGGGACAGAACCGTTTGTCCCTGAGCGCCGAGGGCGGCGATAGCTAAACTCATGGCGATACGATGGTCGGTGTGACTAGCGACGGCGCCGCCCCGTAGGGGAGTTCCCCCGGTAATTTCCAGACCGTCGGGCAGTTCGATAATGTGGGCGCCGAGGGCGGAGAGTTCCCGAGCCATGACGGCTAACCGGTCGCTTTCTTTAACCCTTAGCTCCGCGGCGTCTTCAATGCGGGTGGTTCCCTTGGCGTAGGCTGCGGCCACGGCTAAGATGGGAATTTCGTCAATCAGGCGGGGAATTAAAGCTCCCCCGAGGGTTATGCCTTGTAAGGGGCCGGCCTTGACCCGGAGATCCGCCACCGGCTCCCCGGCGACTTCCCGTTGATTTTCTTGAGTAATATCGGCGCCCATGGCCGCTAGGGCTTCCAACACGCCGGTGCGGGTGGGATTAACGCCCACATTTTCGATCAGTAAATCGGATTCCGGCAAGATCGCCGCCGCCACAAGCCAAAAGGCCGCGGAACTAATATCCCCCGGCACGGTGACAGCTTGCCCCCGCAGACGGGCCGGCCCCCGCAGGACGACGCTCCGGGTTTCGGAATCGACCGTTAAATCGGCGCCGAAGGCCTTTAACATGCGCTCGCTGTGGTCCCGGGACAGCGCCGGCTCGGTGACGTGGGTTTCTCCTTCGGTGTTTAAACCCGCCAAGAGAACGCAGGATTTCACCTGAGCCGAGGCGATGGGAGAGGAGTAATGGATCGGCTTAAGACTCTGACCTTGAACCGCCAAGGGCGCCAAGCTATTTTGACGGCGGCCCCAAATCTGAGCGCCCATTTTTTCTAGGGGCGTAATCACCCGAGACATGGGGCGGGAGCGGAGGGAATGGTCGCCGGTGAGGGTAAAAAAACAACCGGGCTGAGCCGCCAGCAATCCTAACATTAAGCGCAGAGTCGTGCCGGAGTTGCCGGCGTCTAAAATATCTCCCGGTTCCTGTAAATTCCCTAGCCCAATCCCTTTAACAATGACTTTCTCCGCGTTTAACTCGGAGATTTCGGCGCCCAGCGCCTGAAAACAGCGGGCGGTGCTCCGGGGATCTTCCCCCAAAAGCAATCCTTGAATAACGGTTTCCCCCTCGGCGATGGCTCCGAGCATCAGCGCCCGATGGGAGATGGACTTATCCCCCGGAATCTGAATCCGTCCCCGGAGCGCGAGGCCGTCCCTCGGGGGAGTAACGGAGAGTTGCTGGCTAGGAAGGGCGGCGTCCAGGGAAATAACGGGCATGGCCGGAGTCGAGCGGGGTATAGTTTTGAGATCAACATCATATACCTCTAGCGGTTTTAACCGGCGCTATTCTCCTTGGGTTAAGAGTCGGCGTCTCTCTACAGCCGTCAATCCCTCGACACCCGTTCTATAAAGTAAATGTTTGGTAACATTCCCAACGCCATCTGGCGAAGAGCAACCCATGATCAGGGCGTTCTCAAGGGCAGTCAGCCCGAGGTTCGCTCTTGGGGGTTAAGGCGGGACTCCTGCTAATCTAGTTGAATTATCTTTCCCTTCCCTGGGTTGTTTTGGTCATGGCTCGCTCTTTTTTTCTGACCTATGTTCGCCCCGCCGAACTTTTCCCCTTTCCCCTGGATGACTTTCAACTGGAAGCCATCAGCGCCTTGGATCAAGACCAGTCGGTGGTGGTCTGCGCGCCCACCGGCTCCGGTAAGACGGTGGTGGGGGAATACGCCATGTATCGAGCGATTTCCAGGGGAAAACGCCTCTTTTACACCACTCCCCTCAAGGCGCTGTCGAACCAGAAGGTGAGGGACTTTCAGGATAAATTAGCCCGTCTGGGGGTGGAAAACGCCGAGGAAGCGGTGGGACTGATTACGGGGGACACGGTGATCAACGGCAACGCGCCGGTGGTGGTGATGACGACGGAAATTTTCCGCAATATGCTCTACGAAACCCCCATTGGTCAGGTGGGGACGTCTTTGGAAGAGGTGGAAACGGTGGTTTTTGACGAGTGCCACTACATCAGCGACCAGGGCCGGGGCACGGTCTGGGAAGAGTCGATTATTTATTGTCCCGCCAGCATCCAATTGGTGGCGCTCTCCGCCACCATCGGCAACCCGGAGCAGTTGACAGACTGGATTAACCAAGTCCGCTCGGGGAAATCCCTGAAGATGTTAGCCAAGGCGACCCCAACCCAAGCCCGCAACTGCGTGCTGGTGAACTCAGATTTTCGCCCGGTTCCTCTCCATTTCCACTTTAGTACCCGCAAGGGGTTATTCCCCCTCTTTAACGAGAAGGGAACCGGGGTCAACGCCAAACTTTTGAACGTTAAACCCCAACGGGGCAAAGGGCGCCTGCGACGGGAGGACTGTCCCCTGGTGGCGACGGTGATTAACCAACTGCGGGAGCGGGATTTTTTACCGGCGATTTATGTCATTTTTAGCCGTCGGGGTTGCGAGGAGGCGGTGCGCTCCCTCTGGGATCTGAATTTAGTCACCCCGGAGGAAGCGGAGAGTATCCAACTGCAACTGTTACTGCACTTTTTTGGCGAAAATCCGGCGCTGTACCCCCAGTTACAACAACAAACGGCGCTAGAGGTTTTCTTTGAACCCCTGGCCGCCTTTTTAGCTCAGCAGGAGCAAACCTCGGCGCTGTTGAACGCCCTAGCCCTCCAGCCCGAGGCGGCGCTGAGCCTCTGGCAGTGGATTGC
>JAYKIZ010000357.1:0-3582 GCA_035285965.1 Cyanobacteriota bacterium
AGCGCCTGGACGACCTTAACGCCGACCCAACAGGGCGCCGTCACCACTCTCGAAGCCCAGGTGAAAGGCGCCCATCTGACCCTCGGGGAGCGGGAAATTTTCGCCACCTCCCTGGAGGCGCTGTCCCAGGCGATCAACCCCCAAGACGAAACACCCCCGGCTCTGTCCCAGACCCTCGGCGCTCTGCCCCAGGAAAATCTAGGCTATTTATACGTGGATTGGCCCGCTAGCAAAGATTACTTAATCGAACAGATCCCTATTTTGCGGGTCTTGGAACTCTCCCTCCGGCCCCTCTTCCAAAATCTACGCTCCGTCGCCTTCGGCGCTCCGGCTTCCGGGGAAACGGCGCTGGGCCAGGGAACGGTTTATTTAAAATTGGGGGTTAACCCCGCGAGCTAAAGCGCCGTCATCCCTGGGATCCGCTACCCTGGAAATCATTGGGAACGCCCGGAGAAAAAAGCCGATGAAGCGCCTCAACGCCAAAGCCAAAGACCTGCTCCAGAAGGAAGTGGAAAAACAGGCCCAGCCTTTAAACCTAGAGGTTCAAAGCGCCCTGGTTCGCAAGCGCCTCGATAAATTGGCCCAGGAGCCGGGGCAACCCCTGACCCAAACGGAGCTAGCGCCTCTGGTGCAGGACCTCTTTCCCCAATTCGACCCCCAGGTGTTAGCCCGGGCCGCCAAGGCCAATCGTCCCCAACCCCTCAAGGGCTGGCTGATCTTGGGCGGGTGTGTCGGCGCCGGTTTAGTAGGTTTAGCGGGTTTAACTTGGCTGGTCAATTTACCCTACCCCATGATTCGGCGCCCGGTGGCCCGGGTTGCGCCCCTGCTCCTGCTCCCCAGCTATCTGGAGATGGACCGCAATTATCGGGAAGCCATCGCCCATGTGGAACAGGCGGATCAACTGGTCAATAAGGCCACCAGTCCCGCGGACATCGCCCTCGGCGCCGAGAAAGTCAAGCAAGCCCAGGCAAATTTAGATAAACTGCCGGTCTGGTTCCTAGGCTACGAGCCGGTGCGGGTCTGCTCCTTTATGGGCGGGTGCTCTTGGAACTTCACCTTCGACGAATTTCAACGGGCCCGGGCCCAGGTGGGGCGCATGGACGCTATCGTCTTTCAGGAAACTAACGCCCTCAACCAACTGGACAGCGCCGAAACCACCCTCCAGCAGGCCAAAACCGCCTACCAAAGCGCGGCAACTTTACCGGCGAAGCAACAGGCCCTCGGACAATGGCAGGGCGCCCTGGCCCAATTGGCTCTGATTCCGCCCGAGACCCTAGCGGGCAGACAGGCCCAGACTAAACAGGCGCTTCATAACCAAGAATTGGCTCCCCTAGCCGGCGCCGCGGCCGGAAGCGGCCAGACCCGCACCCTCATCGCTGGGGCCCAAGAATTCGCCAAACGAGCCAACCAACAACTGGCCAAACCGAGCCAAAGCTTAGCGGAATGGCAACAGACCGAGACCCTCTGGCAAGAAGCGATCCAACGGCTCCGCCAGGTTTCCCCCCAAGATCCCGATTACGTGGCCTCCCAGAGTTTTTTGGCGGACTACACCCAACGGCTAGGACAAACCCAGGTTAAACGACAAGAGGAGCAAGAAGCCCAACAGACCTTTAGCGAAGCCCAGGGGCAAATCAAAGCGCTTCTGGGGAATCCGCCCCGAGACCCAGCGGCGCTGAAAAATCAGTTAAATGGTATTATCAGTCAACTGCAACGGATTCCCGCCGGCGCTAGCGCCTATTCAGAAGCTCAAACGCTGATTCAACAAGCCCAGGAGCAATTAAAGAAATATTGATAGATCCTAAGTTCTAGTCAAGAGGGATCAAAATTTAGCGGGGCTACTCCCGGACGGCTTCCAGAAGACGAGAAAAATAAAAGCGGGTGCTGGTCATCTGTCGGCGCTGGGGTTCTAAACCGTTGTTTCGCAGTTCCTCGACAATCCGCTCTTCGGGATGCTGGTAGGCCCGGGTGGCTTTGCTGGGGCCGGGGAAAAATTCTCCCACTTTTTTCAAGAGGGTTAACCCTAGGGTTTTCGGCGCAAAACTGAGAATTAGGCGCTTCTGGGCCAGGGAGGCTAAATGGGCGATCATCGGGCCGATCTCCTCCGTGGGGTAGTGGATTAAAACGTCCAGACAAATCACGGTGTGATACTGTCCCGTCAGGCGCTCTAGATCCTGGGCCATAAACGCGGGACGGTTGCCCACGGGAATCGCCGCCTCCGCTCGGCGCTGGGCTTCCCCCACCATTTTTTCGGAAATGTCGCTCCCGTAGACCAGAGCGCCGGCCTGGGCCAGGGGAATACTTAAACTGCCTACGCCGCAGCCGGCGTCGCAAATGGAAAGACCCCTAAGATTGCCGTCTTCTCTGAGCCAAGCTAACACCGTGTCCACCGTCTGTTGGTGTCCCGTCCGAATATCTCGCTGGACGACATTAACCTCGCCGTCTCCGTAAATCCGTCGCCAGCGGTCGAAGCCGGTGGCGTTGAAGTAGTCTTTGACAATGGTCTTGTCGTCGAGGGCGGAGGGCATGGGAGCAGAAGACGAAACGGTAAAGGGTTGAACCATTCCCCACTTTATCAGGTTGGGGCGATGGCGCCTGTCGGCGGTTTAAAATAAAGCCGTTCAGATTGGTTAACGTCTTGGGAGCGCCTTACTAATAACTATGGACATCTTGGAAGCGATTTACCAGCGCCGGGCGGTCAAGCATTTCGACCCCGATTTTAAAATCCCCCCGGAGCAAGAACGCCAACTGCTGGAGGCGGCCATTCAGGCGCCCTCTAGTTTTAATATCCAACACTGGCGCTTTGTCATTCTGCGGGATCCCCAACTGCGGGCCCAAATCCGTAAAGAACTGGGGAACGACCAAGCCCAGATGACCGACGCCTCTTTACTGGTTTTAATGGCCGCGGATATGAAAGCCTGGCAAAAAGACCCCCAACGCTACTGGCGCAACGCCCCCCCGGCCATGGCGGAACTGTTGGTCAATTGGATGGGGCCCTTCCATGAAGGCCGGGAATGGCTCCAACGGGACGAAGCCCAACGCTCCATCGGCATGGCCATGCAAACCTTAATGCTGGCGGCTAAGGGCTTAGATTTGGACTCCTGCCCGATGATTGGCTTTGATATTGAAAAAGTGGCCCAGTTAGTGGGTTTACCGGAGGATCACGTCCTGGGGCCCATGGTGGCCATCGGCAAGCGCACCCAGGACGCCTACCCCAAGGCGGGTCAGTTATCCCTAGAAGAAGTGGTCTTTGAAAACCGCTTTTAGGGACAAGCCAAGACGCTCAGCCCTCTCCCGCGGAGGGAGAGGGACTTAAAACCGAGAAGGTAATCGGGTTTTGGTTCCCCTTCCCGAAAGAAAAACTCCCTAGGCGACGCTAAAGACAATCACAAATCCCAACACCGCCGCAAAGACGATGAGAGCGTAGAACTGGGCCCGGCCGTTTTCTAGGTACTTGAGACCTTCGCCGCTCACCAGGGTCACTAAACCGGTGAGGTTGACGGCGCCGTCGATGACTTTGTAGTCCACTTCCATGATCTGCCGGGCCAGACGGCGGGAACCCTGGACAAAGACCCGGTCGTAGAG
>JAYKIZ010000358.1:0-3574 GCA_035285965.1 Cyanobacteriota bacterium
GCTCCTCAACTTCGACAATGGCCTGATAAAGGCGCTTTTCGCCGCCAAAGATAATATCGTTTTCGCTTAAATCCGTGGTTAACCCCAACTTGTATAGCTCGGGGCCTGAAGATAAACTTCCCCGAGATCCCCAAGAATTACCAGAGCAGGCTAGGGGGCCGTGGACTAAATGGGCCGCGTCGGTAATCGGCGCTAGGGCGATCATGGCGCCGTCGAAGGCGCATCCCCCTTGGGCGGCGCCGGGCTGGGCCGTTTGACTACAGGCTTTGTTTTTTTTCTGTCCCTGTTTCTGGTGGTTATGCTCGCAGGCGGTTTCCGTTAACAGTTCGTTTATTTTGCCGGGAGTAATTTTCATAATTCGTCATAGAATGAGGGGCAAATTATCAATTTGATTTCGGTTGAAACGGGTAGCCGTAGGGAGTGTTTGGAAAGCCTAGTCCGACTCGTTTAGATACGGGCTTCGGCTACGCTCAGCCCTCGAATTAAGGGGTTAAGTTATAGCGGCTTGCCGATTAATGAGGTACGCGCTTCGGCTACGCTCAGCCCTCGAATTAAGCATTTGAGCTATGAGACCGTCCATCAGTCGAGAGAACACCGCCATAACTGATAACTGATACCTGATAACTGTTATCTGACAAAAGTGTTAAGGCGCGAAAACGCAGACCCATGACTTCTTCATAAACGGGGTTGAAGTGACACAGGGGCGGAATCACTAAGACCGTTTTGCCAAAAAGCCGAATCTGGCGGGCAAAGGGACAACTGGCGGGAATCAGCCGACAAATCAAGCGAGCGGTTTTCGGATTCGTAATCTCCACTTGATTGAGGTAGTCCTTGAGCCATTGCCAAGGGGAAAAACGCCTGTAGGCGTATACAGGCGCAGAGGACGTGGAGCTACTCATAACGATTGTCAACGAGGGATTTAACTTGAGAGGAAAGGGGGTAAGTGTTGCGATAGGAGTGGGGATCTTGCTCAATGCTAGTAAAAATTTTCTCCATGAGAAAATCATGGCTCAATTTAAACAAGAAAAGAATACAAAAGAACGAAAGGAGGGGAACAAACATGGCTGACGCCTCGGGAACAGTTTTGAATTTCGGTGGCGGGGAGGTAAACCCCCTGTGTAACGCTTATAGCAAACCCGATTTCAGCGCCGCAGCGGGGAGGACTCGATTGAATTTATTGAATTACTAGTTAGGAACTCAACGGCGTTATCCCTTACAGGGACTGGATTGTCAATAAATTTTGGGTCGAGGGACTAGCGTTTTCTCGCCAGGGGTTGAGTATTTATTCAGGAGGGGACAAGTATTATTGCGCGCGCCTGAAAAGCTTTCTGGATAAGGCTTTCAGGGAAATTTTGACTGTCAGAAACGCTTTTCTACTCAACCGACTCAAAACCGACCCTGATCCTTAATTTTGTCTCTTAATATACCATCTTCTAATTTTACGCCTCAGTTTACCGCTGTCCAAAGGAATGTGAGGAAGTCTTGGCATTTAAAATGGTATAAGACTTGACTTTTTTGGGAAAATCCGTAAATATAGATACAGATTTGAATTTCGGTATTGTTAGGAGTGGGCAAGAAATCTCCACTCCTGCTTTTTTTTCTCTGTTTTGAGTGCAAGGCTAAAAAACCTTAAAAAAAGCTTAAATTTCGCCCAAAACCCTTGAAAACGGGGATTTTTTCTGAGTGGAAAAAGACTAGCCCCCACCTCAATTAAGTCTAGTCCCCATGCGTAAAAATACTGCCCCCCCTCCCCGAAAAGTTTTTTCAATCTAGGGTAGATAGGGGTTTGAGGCTCTGAGTCCGACGCTAATAATCTTATGAATTTATTCCGGCGCTAGGGCTGGGGGGACGAAAAGGCAGGTGTTATAAATCACCTATCGCCCATCCCCTAAAACCGAAATTCAATGACTCCCCCCCTAGCTCTCTCTACGGTTCCCGCCGGAGAAAAGGCGCCCTCCACCTCAGGAGCCAACTGTAATTGCAGTTCTCCCCAGGGCGCCGTCCTCCCCCTAGACGCCAAACTTCAGGCCCGCGTCGCCCAGCATCCCTGCTACAGCGAAGACGCTCACCACCATTACGCCCGGATGCACGTCGCGGTCGCGCCGGCTTGCAATATTCAATGCAACTACTGCAACCGTAAGTATGATTGTGCTAATGAAAGCCGTCCCGGGGTTGTCAGCGAATTGCTCACGCCCGAAGAAGCCGCCCACAAAACCCTAGTGATTGGGGGCAAAATTCCCCAGTTAACGGTTCTGGGCATCGCCGGCCCCGGCGACCCCTTAGCCAACCCGGAAAAAACCTTCCGCACTTTTGAACTCATCGCCGAAGAAGCGCCGGATATTAAACTCTGCCTGTCCACCAACGGGCTGATGTTGCCGGATTACATCGACCGGATCAAGGCGCTCAACATTGACCACGTCACCCTGACCATTAATATGGTGGACCCGGAGATTGGCGCGAAAATCTATCCCTGGATTCACTGGCGCCGCAAGCGGATTAAAGGCATTGAAGCCTCCCGCATTCTTCACCAGCGCCAGATGGAAAGCCTCGACCTTCTGCGGGAAGCGGATATTCTCTGCAAGGTCAACTCGGTGATGATTCCGGGCGTTAACGACCACCATTTGCCGGAAGTGAATCGGGTGATTCGGGAAAAAGGCGCCTTTCTCCACAATATTATGCCCCTGATTTCCGCCCCAGAACATGGCACCTACTTTGGTCTCAACGGTCAACGGGGCCCCACGCCCAAGGAATTGAAGGCCTTGCAGGACGAGTGCGCCGACAATCAGATGAAGATGATGCGCCACTGCCGCCAGTGCCGGGCCGACGCCGTCGGTCTTCTTGGGGAAGACCGCTCCCAGGAATTTACCAAAGATAAGTTCATGGAGATGGCGCCGGAGTACAATCCCACGGTGCGACAGGTGGTGCAAGCGGGCATTGAGCAGAAAAAAGCCGAACTGGCCGCTCAAAAGGCCCAGCGTCAACCCCAGGTTAAGGTTCCCGCTAGTCTCAAGATCTTGGTCGCGGTCGCCACCAAGGGCGGCGGCGTTGTCAATCAGCACTTTGGCCACGCCAAGGAATTTCAGATCTACGAAGTGGACGCCAATGACGTCAGTTTTGTCGGACACCGCAAGATTGACCACTACTGCCAGAGCGGTTACGGGGAAGAAGGCACCCTTGCGGGGATTATCGCCACCCTCTCCGACTGCGCCGGGGTGCTGACGTCTAAGATCGGTTCCTGTCCCCAGGCGGAGTTGAAAAAAGCGGGCTTGCAAGTGTTAGAGGATTACGACTCCATCGACTCCCTCGCTCGGCGCTTTTATAGCCAGTATCTAGAAACCAAGTCTGCGTAAAACGCTCCTCCCGTTGCCCCTAACCGTTGGCGTTGGGGGAGACCAACCAACACTCTTTTGGTGAAGATCCATGCCCAACTGTATTTACCTCGACAATAACGCCACCACTCAGCCCGACCCAGAGGTGGTTACGGCGCTGTTGCCCTACCTGACCGACTTTTACGGTAATCCCTCCTCCATGCACACCTTTGGGGGACAAGTGGGCAAAGCGATCCAAGAAGCTC
>JAYKIZ010000359.1:0-2822 GCA_035285965.1 Cyanobacteriota bacterium
AGGCGCCGAGAAAGCGCCGGATATTGTCCCCAAGCCTAAAGTCAAAATCAAGCAAACGGCGCTGAACATCAAGGCCCATTGTTTAAGGCTCATGGCAAAATAGATCCGAAGCCCCCTAGGGTCTAACGAGCTTAAAAATACGTTATAGCCAGTGAAACAGTCAAGAGAGCGGCAAGGGCAATGAGTCAACAACCTCGCCTCAGACCGGCCCAGCCGTCAGACCTCGGCGCCATTGTGGCTATCTACAACAGCAGTATTCCCAGTGGACAGTCCACCGCGGACACAGTCCCGGTGACGGTCGCCAGTCGGGCCACCTGGTTCGCCGCCCATGAGCCAACCACCTATCCCCTTTGGGTTCTTGAGTTAGATTGCGCTCTTTTAGGGTGGCTAGGATTTCAACCTTTCTATGGTCGCCCGGCCTACCGTTTCACGGCGGAGTTAAGCCTCTACGTCGCGCCCGAGTATCAGGGGCAAGGGTGGGGAAAATACTTGCTTCGCCACGCTCTCGTCGCCAGTCCAGAGCTTGGCTTGCAAACGTTGCTCGCCTTTATTTTCGCTTGTAACCAACGGAGTTTAAACCTGTTCCAAAATCAAGGCTTTGAGCGGTGGGGGTATCTACCGGGAGCGGCCCAATTTCCCGACCATCGGGAAGATTTAGTGATTTTAGGCAAGCAGGTAAGCGAGCGCGAGGAGTAGACCGCTGAAAAAGTGGAGATTAACCGCAACAAATTTACTGTTGCTGACCAGCGCCGGTTGATCGTGCTCCCGTCTAATTTTGTGGGCTAGCTGAAGGGCAAAGGGTAAACTGAGGAGGATTAACAAACTGGTTACGGGCGCGAGACGGAAAAGAACGGCGCCGACAGGGAGCAGGAAAAGCAGAATTAAGGCCCCAATCAACACCCATGCGCTGGTTTGGGTGCCCAGGCGGACAACAGGGGAGAGTTTCCCCGCCGCTAGGTCGTCTTTGACTTGGTGAAAGTGGGAGCAAAAAAGAATAATCGAGGTGCTCAAGCCCACAAACAGCGCCGGAAAGAGAAGGGCGGGCCCGAAGCGTTGCGCCTGGGAATAGTACGCCGCGGCGACGGCGCCGGGGCCGAAGGTCAGAAAACAAATCACCTCTCCCAGCCCCAAATAGCCCAGGCGGAAAGGCGGTCCTTGATAGCTATAGCCCAAGGCGCAACAGACCAAAATGATCCCCAAAACGGTGAAGTCCCCTTGCAAAGCCGTAATGAGGCCGATTCCCCCCAGACCCAAAGCCAGAAAGGCGTTACTGAGCCAGAAGACTAGGCGCCGATTCCCCGTTAAATTCACCACGGAATGGGCTTTATTGGCGTCGATGCCCGTATCGGCGTCAAAAACGTCGTTGCTCAGATTCAGCCAAGCGATAATGGCGATGGCGGCCCCTAAAAAGAGGGCGAAAACCAAGGGAGAGCCTGTTCCCTCAACGCCGTAGGCCGCCGCCGAGCCGACGCTAATGGGAATCACCGCCACGGTGTACATGGGGGGTTTAACGGCCGCCAACCAAAGACGGCGCCGGGAGGGAAGGGCGGAAGTCTGGAAAGTCATAGCCCCAAATCATAACAGGGAACAGATATCAGATACCAGATAGCAACCAGGGCTAACTCAGAGGCATTGGGGAATCAGGGCGGGGGATGCTTTAAAATGCGGAAGACGGCTTTTAAGTTAAATGCGGTTTAACTGATACCTGATCCCTGAAATCTGATATAAGTCTGTTTTTAAGCCGCCCGACCTGTCTCCGAATTCTATGCAAAAGTTTTTTCAACGTCTCTGGCGCTGGCTTCAGTCCTTGTTGGGTCTGGCTGGCGCTCGTTCTCCCCAGTTGCGGGCGGAGCCGGAACCGCTCTCGGATCTGGACTATGAATTTCTCTATCGGCAACTGCTAGAAGGGGTAGCCCACGGTTGGCATGAAGGGCGGGTGCTAAAATTTTTCGAGCAGTTGGGAGAGCGGGGCAAAACCCGGCCTTGGGTGGATTGGCTGGAGTGCTTTCAGTCTAAGGTTTCGACGTCGGCGCCGGATTTGACCCTAGCGGCCCGGATGATGCGTCTGGGGGAACTGGCTCAGTCTTTTCCCCGCATTGAACCGATTGGCCGTCTCTCCCATCATATCGCTCGTCAACTCTACGGTCAGCAAAGCCAAAGAACAGAAGCTCAGGTCTGGGAGTACGGGGGACCCGACGACGGGTCGCTCCCAACGCCCGAGGAGAGCGAATTAGAAACCTATACCCTCGAAGAACTGCGGGAACGTCTCGGCGGAGATCCGGTCTTAGCTCGTCAAGTGGCCTTGGATTTGGGGTTAACGACAACGGATCCCCAAAGGATTATCGAGGCTCTGTTGGAAAAATTTCCCGAGGCCAAGGAGCCGGAAGAGACCGGCTCGGCGGAGGGCTGGCTGGCGTTGGGTTTAGAGCAGGCTAACCAAGGACAGCTAGAGGCGGCGCTGGCCAGTTGGGAAAAAGCGTTGGCGCTCGATCCCCAATCAGCGCCGGCTTGGCATAATCGCGGCAGCGCCCTGGGCAATTTGGGGCGTCTGGAGGAAGCGCTCGCTTGTTTTGAGGAGGCCAGCCGCTTGAATCCCCAGGACGCCCTCGCTTGGTTCCATCAGGGAGCCATTTTGGAAATGTTAGAGGCGCCCCTGTCGGCCATTGCCCGCTATCAGGTGAGCTTGGATCTCGATCCCCAACTTCAGGAGGCTTGGGAGCGCCTCGCTCATTTACAGGCTCAAGTCGGCGCCCCTCAGACCGACGACTCGCTGGACTGATGGGAATTCGTTCGCTTCGGCGCCGTCTCAGGCCTTGGGTCGC
>JAYKIZ010000360.1:0-3034 GCA_035285965.1 Cyanobacteriota bacterium
GCGTTTATGGTTTGGCTCAAAAAAATCCGGTCTTGGAAATCCAAGGGTCTGTCGGCGCTGGCGTTTATCCTGAGCTTACTGTTGACTCTTGGACTAGCGCCGTCTTTGCGGGGCCAGCCCACCTACCCGGAGATCCGGGGGGTCTGGATTACCAACAATGACACAGTGCATTTTTTGGATCAGGGACGGACGCAAGAGTCTGTGGATCTCTTAGCCAACTTGAACTTTAACACCCTCTACACTGTGGTCTGGAACTCCGGCTACGTCCTCTACGACAGCCCCATCGCCCGTCGGGAGGGTCTGCAACCCTTTGATCCCAAGGGGAAACAGGGGCAGGATGTGTTGGCGGATCTGATCGCCCGGGCCCATCGTCGCGGGTTATTGGTTTTGCCCTGGTTTGAATTTGGCTTCATGGCGCCGTCCTCTTCGGAGTTAATCAAAAACCATCCCCAGTGGGTTACCCAGCGCCGGGACGGCAGTAAAACCTGGGTCGGCGTCGCGGGGGAGGTGGTTTGGCTGAATCCGTTCCACCCGGAAGTCCAGAATTTTCTAGAAAGTTTAGTGTTAGAGGTGGTTTCCAAATACGATGTGGACGGCGTCCAGTTTGACGACCACACCGCCCTGCCCAACGAATTTGGCTACGATGCCTATACCTTGGCGCTCTATGAAAAGGAAATGAAAAAACCGGCGCCGGCTAATCCCCAGGACGCCGAGTGGACCCGCTGGCGGGCGGATAAACTGACGGCGTTTATGGCGCAGTTAAATCGAAAGGTCAAAAGCCGCAAGCCCAATATTCTCTTTTCCCTTTCCCCCGCCACCTATCGCCTGGCCTATCAAACCTATCTTCAGGATTGGCTCGATTGGGCCCGAAAAGGGATTTTGGACGAAGTGGTGGTTCAAGTTTATCGCACCAATTTAGAGAGTTTCCTCGAACCGATCCAGCGCCCGGAATTTATCGAAGCCAAACAACGGGCGCCCACCGCGGTGGGCATTTTAACGGGGCTGAAAACCAAACCCGTGCCCATGCCCCTGATTACGGAAAAAGTCCGGGCCGCCAGCAGTAACGGGCTAGGGATCGCCTTTTTCTATTACAAAACCCTCTGGGATATCGCCCCGGAGGAAAGGAGCCAGCGTCTGGCCCAATTCAAAACCCTCTGGCCCGTCCCGGCGCCCCGCAGTTTAGCCCAAAAGTTTATTCCCCTGTTGCCGCCGGAACCCCTAGACGCAAAACCAACGGCCACTCCCCAAGCTAAACCCAAGGTCGCGCCGAAGAGTACGCCCCCAATCCCGGCGCCGAAACCCCAACCCTCGGACGGTTTCCCGCCGGAGCCGACCTTAGATCCCGCTCTCGATTCCTTCTATCAATGACCTGGGGAGACACCATCGTCGCCATCGCCACGGCCATCGCCCCCCAGCAGGGGAGCATCGGCGTGGTGCGTTTGTCGGGGCCGGAGGCCGTCGCCATCGCCCGGCGCTTATTTACGGCGCCAGGCCGTCAAGTTTGGGAGAGTCACCGCGTTCTCTACGGGCAGATCCGCCATCCCCAGAGCCAAACCCTAGTGGATGAAGCCCTGTTGCTGCTGATGCTGGCGCCCCGCTCCTACACGAGGGAAGACGTAGCGGAGTTCCACTGTCACGGCGGTATTATGCCCGTCCAACAAACCCTGCAATTGTGTCTGGAAAGCGGCGCTCGTCTGGCGCAACCGGGGGAATTTACCCTCAGAGCCTTTTTAAACGGTCGTTTAGACCTGACCCAGGCGGAAAGCGTGCAGGATCTGGTCGGCGCCCAATCTCCCCAGGCGGCCCAGTTGGCGCTCTCCGGTTTGCGGGGCAAGTTGGCCCAACCCCTCCGGCGCCTGCGGCAGGATTGTTTAGACCTGTTGGCGGAGATCGAAGCCCGCATTGATTTTGAGGAAGATTTACCCCCTTTGGAGATCGGCGCTGTGACCCAACGTTTAACCCAAGTTCAAAACGAACTAAGGGGTATCCTCGCCACCGCGGAACAGGGGGAATTACTGCGAACCGGCTTAAAAGTGGCCATTGTCGGGCGCCCCAATGTGGGTAAATCCAGTCTCTTAAACGCCTGGAGCCAGTGCGACCGGGCCATAGTCACCGATTTACCCGGTACGACGCGGGATGTGGTGGAGTCCCATTTAATCGTGGGGGGGATTCCCATCCAAGTCCTCGACACCGCCGGTATCCGGGAAACGGAAGACCGGGTGGAAAAAATCGGGGTGGAACGCTCCCGCCGGGCCGCGGAGGAGGCGGATTTAGTCCTCTTCGTGCTAGACGCCCAACAGGGCTGGACGGAAGGAGAGCGCCGAATTTACGAACAAGTCCGCCGGCGCCCTTTAATTCTTGTGATTAACAAAATCGATTTAGGCCAGCTAGATCCCCAATCATTACCCCCGGAGATTGAACTCCGGGTCCAGACCAGCGCCGCCCAGAATCAGGGAATTGCCGAATTAGAGCGAGGGATTTTAACCCTCGTCCATCAAGACCGGCTCCAAGCCGAGAACCTAGACTTCGCCGTTAACCAGCGCCAAGCCGCGGCCTTAACCCGGGCCCAACTTTCCCTAAATCAAGTGGAAGCCACCTTAACTGAAAACCTCCCCCTGGATTTCCTGACCATCGACCTGCGGGCGGCGCTTCAGGCGCTGGGGGAAGTGACGGGGGAGGAAGTAACGGAGTCGGTCTTAGACCGGATTTTCAGCCGTTTTTGTATTGGTAAATGAACTTAATTCAGACTCGCCCCTAACCCCTCCAGGGGAGGGGAACCAGAAAGTGCGCCGCCGGGGTTTGACCTGTTACGGGGAACCGGCCTTCAAAGTCCACCTTGCAAAGGGGGAGGGGGATCAAATCCAAAACTGGGTCTTCAACCGAGATGTGTATACACCGAAGCCCCCTCTTGGGAGCTACCGTGTACACACATCTACCCATCAACCTTGTTTTGCCCCCCCAGCCCCCCAATTTTGGGGGGAGTTCGGAGCTTTTCTGAGTTCAAAGTCCCCCAGAATTGGGGGATTTAGGGGGC
>JAYKIZ010000361.1:0-3175 GCA_035285965.1 Cyanobacteriota bacterium
GCCCTAGGGGTAATCCACGCCGCGGTTATGGCCCATCTGGGATATCGGGTTTTGTTAATCGAGCGCCTACCCTTTGGGCGGATGAATCGGGAATGGAATATTTCTCGGGACGAGTTTCAGCGTTTGATCAATCTAGGTCTCTTTACCCCGGCGGAATTTGAGGACTTGATCGCCCGGGAATACCGGGACGGCTTTAATAAGTTTTTCGACGCCAATAATCCGCCCCATCTTAAAGCAAAAGTTCTTCACACCCCTCGGGTTTTAAATATCGCCCTGGATTCCGCCCAACTGCTAGAGCGTTGCGGCGAAAAACTGCGGGCGGCGGGGGGCGAGATTTGGGAGGAGCGAGAGTTTAAGCAAGCCGTGGTCCATCCAAACCAAATTCGGGTGGAAGTTCAGGATTTAAAATCCGGGGAAGCTTTAACCGTCGGGGGGCGCCTGGTCATCGACGCCATGGGCACCGCCTCCCCCATCGCTTGGCAATTGAACGGAGCCCGGGCCTTTAGTAGCGTCTGCCCCACTGTCGGCGCTGTCATTGAAGGGTTAGATCCCCAAGTTTGGAATCCTGAGTACGGCGATGTCCTCAACTCCCACGGAGATATTTCTAGGGGACGACAGTTAATTTGGGAACTCTTTCCGGGACGGGAGCAGGAGTTAACGGTTTATCTTTTTCACTACCATCAGGTTCATCCCGATAACCCCGGCTCACTGCTGGAAATGTACGAGGATTTTTTCACGATTTTGCCCGAGTACCGGCGCTGTGAGTTGGAGCGCCTCACCTGGAAAAAGCCCACCTTTGGTTACATTCCGGGGCACTTTAGCGTCTCGGCCCAGGACCGGCGGGTGGCCTATGACCGGGTGCTAGCCATTGGGGACTCCGCCTCTTTGCAATCGCCCCTCGTTTTTACTGGCTTCGGCTCCCTAGTGCGCAATTTAGGACGCCTGACGGAACTGCTGGACACGGCCCTGCGCCGGGATCTTCTGCAAGGAGAGGACTTAAACGCCATTCGGGCTTACCAGAGCAACATCGCCGTCACCTGGCTTTTTTCCAAAGGCATGATGGTGCCCACGGGACAAACCTTGCCGCCTCAACGGATTAACGCCATGCTCAACACCTTCTTTGGCTTGCTGGCGGAGTCTCCCCCGGCGGTGGCGGACACCTTTATCAAAGACCGAACGACCTGGGCGCTTTTCTCCCGGCTGGCGCTTAAGGCCGCCCGCCTTAATCCCCGTCTGCTCCTCTGGATTTGGCAGATGGCGGGAACTCAAGATTTAATCGCCTGGCTGGGGATTTATTTTGAATTTAGTCGGGAGGCGTTGATTCAAACTCTCTTCCGGGGTTGGTTTCCCCAATGGCTCCAGGGCACTCGTCCTTGGTTGGAAAGCCGCTCCCCTCGCCTCTGGCTCCAACTCTTGAGTTGGCGCTACCGCCTGCTAGCGCCGAGTCCGGGAAAATAATCCGCGCCGGGGATGAAAGCCAAAATTCCTTGTTAAGCTAGGGTAAGCGGCGCTCTCCGACGATCTTTTCCTCCCCCTGTCCCCCACCCAAGGAAGTCCTTCCCGTGTTGCAGTTAATCTACATTTTAGCCTTTACCGTCATCGCCTTTTTGGCGGTGAGCAATCTGATTCGGAGTCTCATTTCCGTCAGTTTCGGCGCTCAGCGGCCCCTCCGGCGCCCGCCCCAGAATGCCCATCCCGAACTCTTTGACGCCGATGGGGAACCGATTAACGAACCCCTACTGGTCATGCGCTCGGTCAATGTGGAGCAAGCCCGCCAACAGTTGGACGCCCTCTACGAAGCCTCCCCCAGCGGCGACGACGACCGTTAACCCTTCCCCGGATTGTCTGCTATGTGCCAAACCTGCGGTTGCGCCCTTCAAGTCCAGAGCCACGACCATCCCCATCCCCATGAGCACGACCACGACCACGACCACGACCACGACCATGACAGCGGGGATCATGGCCCTTTACCGACTCTGGATCTTCTCGACCCCCTCGCCGCCAGCCGGCGCCTAGCTTTAGGACAAGCTTTGTTAAATAAGAACGATCGTTTGGCGGAACGAAATCGGGGCTACTTTGAAGCCAAGGGGGTCTTGGCGCTCAATCTCCTCTCTTCCCCCGGCTCGGGCAAGACCAGTATTATTGAGCGAACGCTCCGGGATTTAGAGGGAACCTTGAAGGCTGGGGTGATTGTGGGGGATCTGGCTACGGATCGGGACGCCCAACGGATTCAACAAACCGGCGCTCAGGCGGTGCAGATTACCACGGGGACAGTCTGCCATCTGGAGGCGGAGATGGTGGCCCGGGCGGTGAAACAATTGAATTTTACCGATTTAAATTTGCTAATTATTGAAAACGTGGGCAATCTCGTTTGTCCGGCGGACTATGACCTCGGGGAGCAGTTACGAGTGGTGTTGCTTTCCGTCACGGAAGGGGAGGATAAACCCCTCAAATATCCGGGGATGTTTAAATCGGCCCAGGTAATTTTGCTTAATAAAATCGACATCGCCGAGGCGGTGGGTTTTGACTTGGCCCTAGCTTTGCAGACCCTAAGGGAAGTGGCGCCCCAAGCCCAAATTTTTCAAGTTTCCGCCCGCACCGGCGCTGGCATGGACACTTGGTACGCTTATCTCCAGTCCCAAATAGCGGCGCTGGGGAGGGAGCGGGTTTAATACCCAATGGCCGTCCACATCGAGCCAAGTCACTCGGGGGCATCTCACCCTTGCAAGTAGCGCGCTGAGCATCCTCACCCTTGTATTGTCACTGCCCAAAACGACCATCAACTGACGAATGTCACTTAAGATATGAAAATGTTTGCGGATATGGATGCCATATATAGCAGTCATAAACGATTTGTAAAATCCTAAGTCCCGGAACCCTTATGAGTAAAGACTTTTGGCAGAGGGCAACTTACAACCCAGATGTGACTGCTATACTCCCTGTGAATCTTGATTGAAAACAAAAGTAAAGTATAGAAAAATATAAATTCAAGACTATTAAGGCATTTTTTCGCCCGTCCTTGGAGAACAACCAGCGCCGCCTCTAGAGCGTATGATTAGGGGCAATCTCTCACCCCAAGGACCCCGGACTTCATGCCCGCTCTCCTTTCGGCTCTGCCCAGTAATCCCCTCTTCACCTTCACCCTGCTCTTACTGGTGATCCTGACCCTGCCGCC
>JAYKIZ010000362.1:0-5235 GCA_035285965.1 Cyanobacteriota bacterium
ATTGTAAATTGGCGCTGGTGGCGGCGGTGTTGGCTAAAATCGCTTCCAGTTGTTGGCTTAGGCGCTGGGCGTCCACGGCGGCGAGCTTTTTATTCACTTCCGCCACGGAGACTTCTAGCCCTTGCCCGAGCGCCTGAAGTTGGCGGTTCGTGGCCCGGATTTCCCCCAGTCCGGCGGTAATTTGTGCCCGATTTTCCGCCACCAGCTGATTGAGTTGGGTCATCAACAGCGCCGATTGCCGAATGGCTTGGTCAAGACTAGCTTGATTACGCTCTAGAACCTGATTTAAATTCTGCCCCAACAGCGCCGCGTTCTCCGCCGCCTGGCTAATGGCTGCGGTGGTGCGGGAGACGCCTTGAATTTGCCCCCGGGCGGATTTAGACAAAAGGGCGATTTCGTCGCTCATGGCCGCCACCCGAGCCGAGGCCAGGGCCGCGTTGCGGAGGGTCTCGTTGATATTTTTCATCAATTCCGGGTTGCTGTAGGCGTCGCTGAGGCGAGTCAGACTATCAATTAACTGAGAGCCGGATTGGCCCTGGAAGGTCTGACCGTTACACATGATTTCCTTGGCCGCCTGACAATCTTGAGCGAGGGGATCCAGCGCCAGGGCCTGCTCCGAAAGGCGCCGGGGCGGAGTAATATCAATGGCCGCTTCCCCAATCAGACCGTAGCGGTTAATGGCAATGGTCGAGTCCTGGGGCATCCGTAGCTGGGTGGAGCTAATTTGCAAAATGGCCTGAATGCCGTTACTACCGGGAATCAACCCCGCCAACTTCCCCACCGTCACCCCCCGGAAGCGCACCGGCGCGCCCAATTGCAACCCCCCCGCGTCCTCAAAATCCACCCGCAGGTCATAGGTTTGCTTTCCCCAGGCGGCGCCCCGCAACCAAAACACTCCCGCCCCTAGGAGCGCCAACCCCAAGAGGGCAAAGAGACCAACGGAGCCTTCCTGAAGCGTGCGGGGTCGTAGCATAGTCAGCCAAGCGGTAAGAGCGTTTTCAATCTAACAGACGAATCGGTCCCTCCGTTCTGGCTTCAAAAAATTGACGCACTAAGGGATTATCGGTACTGTCAATTTCCGCCACGGCGCCCTGCCATTGAATTTGACCGTCGTAGAGAAAGACCACCCGCTGGGCGGTGCGGCGAATGGTGCTTTCCTGATGGCTGACCATCACGTAGGTGTCACAACCCTGGGGGGAACTTTGCAAGCGCCGCACCAGATCCTCGATCACGGTGGAGGCGATGGGATCGAGACCGGCGGTGGGTTCGTCGTAAAGAATAATATCCGGGTTATCTTCGGGATTCTCGGGATTGGACATAATCGCCCGGGCAAAACTGACCCGTTTGCGCATTCCCCCGGAGAGTTGGGCGGGGTAGTAGTCGCTAATATCCTGTAGCCCCACCAGCGCCAACTTTTCCGCCACCAATTCCCGAATTTTTTCCCGGGGCAAGCGGGAGTGTTCGTAGAGATAAAAGCCCACATTTTCCCCGACGGTGAGGGAGTCAAACAGCGCCGACTGTTGAAACACCAGGGCCACCCGCAGAGACTCCTGACCGTCCTCCACGAGGCCCCGGCGCTGTTGATTTTTAACCCAGACCTCGCCGCCGTCAATGGGCAAGAGTCCGGCGATGACCCGGAGAATGGTGGACTTGCCGGTGCCGGAGGGGCCGATGATCACCAACGCTTCTCCCCGATAGAGCGTTAAATCCACTTGATCTAAAATGCGGCGCCGACCAAAGGATTTGCAGACGCCCCGCAATTCAATCAAAGGCTCCGCCATGGCTGACTCCCTCAAACAGTAGCGTCGATCATAGCAGGGTCGGATAGGCCCTTTTGTGAGGGGCTTCAAGGGGGAGCAAACCGCGGCGCCGACCCTCTTTAAGAAATCCCCCAAGGGGAGCGCCGGAGCTTAAAACTTGGCTTTTTTCCGTAGCAGTTCGCCGATAGTTAAGCCAATTTGGGATTGCCCGTCAAAGACCGTGCCCGCCTCGCCGTTCTGAAGCGTCACTTCCGCTAGGTGATAGCCGTCCTCCGGCAGAGGCACGTAGCCCACTTTGGCCACGGTTTCCGGCGCCGATTTGAGGTAGAACTCGACAAAATCCCGTAAATTGCCGTTATTCTGGGCCGCGGCGAGGTTGACGTAGATAAACAGCGGTCGGGAGAGGGGTTGATAGGTCGCCTTTTCCACATTCTCCTTCGTCGGCGCGACGGGGCCGGCGCCATTGTCGATGGGAACGGCTTTGAGCTGTTTGGCGTTTTGCTCGTAGTAAGCCAAGCCAAAATAACCGAGGGCGTTGGGGTTTTGCTCGACGACTTGAACGGTAATGCCGTCGTCTTCCGTTTGCAGGTAATCCATCCGACTCGCGCCGGCTTTGCCCGCAATGGCTTCGGTGAAGTAGTCAAAGGTGCCGGAATCGCCGCCGGGCCCCACTAAACGCAGGGGTTGGTCGGGAAAAGCGGGGTTTACCTGATTCCATTTCATCACTTTGCCCTGGGCGCCGGGTTCCCACATGGTTTTCAACTCCGCCACCGTCAGGCTGTTAACGGCGCTGTTTTGGGGATTAACCACCACCGTCAGAGCGTCGAAGGCGATGGGCAGTTCAAGGAAACGAACTTCATTTTGATTGCAGAGGTTAATTTCTTCTCGATTGATGGGGCGCGAGGCGTTGCTGATTTGGGTCTTGCCTTCGCAGAATTGGCGGAAGCCCCCGGTGGTGCCGGAAAAGTTAATTTGGATGGGCGGAGCCTTCGGCGCCGATTGCTGATACTGCTCCAACACCGCTTTACTGATGGGATAAACCGTGCTGGAGCCGTCGATGCTAAAGGGTTCCTGGGGGGATTGACCACAGGCTCCCAAGCCGAGCGCCAGAGCCGTTAAGGCTAAACCTTGACCCCAGACTTGATAGACTCTAGAGGTTAAAGAAATACGCATAGAAGTTACTCTGGATGAGTTCGCAATAGAGCCTTAATTATTTCAAAAAAACTTGATTTGGTGGGTTAACAGGAGATTAAGCTCCCTGAAACGCCCCCGGCGCTACCCCTGTTCCCCCTCGCAGGGTAAACACAAATCCGCCGCCAGCGCCCGGTCTTCTCGGTTTAGCTCCGCAATGGCCTTTTGAATAATTAGGGGCAGGCTTAACCCCGCTTCCGCTTGGCGGAGCCAGCGTTGAGCGGTGTTGCCTTCCTTGACCCAGCGCCGCAGGGGGGAGAGAAAACAACTAAAACCGCTGGTTTTAGCCAAGGGATACACGTCTTCGTAGAGGGCTTCTACCCAGGTCTGAGCCAGGATCGGCGCTCCGTCCCGCCAATGATGGAGGGTGGCGTCTAAACTTTGGCGGGCGGCGGCCTGTTCGTTCTGGGCTGTTAAAACCGCCAACTCCGAGGGCGTTAGGGCGCTTTGTTGGAGGGGATCGAGGGTCGGATCTTGACTCAGTTGCAAAATCCGGGCTTCTAGAAAAGCGATGATGGCCAACAGCGCCAGGGGTTCGGCCACCAAATCGCAAATTCTCAGTTCCAAGCGATTGAGGTTGTAGGGGCGATTTTCTCCGTTGGGACGAACGGAAGACCAGAGGTGGCGGACATTTTGCATGGTTCCCAAGACTAACTGAGCCTCCGTCCACTGGATAAAATGCCGATGACTGGTAAAAAAGGGCACTTCTGGGGGAGTCTGGGGAAACAGCCGCCAGCGGGTCGAATGGGCGCCGGTAATTTCGCCGTTAAAAAAGGGGGAGGCGGCGCTGAGCGCCAAGTAGAGGGGCGCTTCCACTCGGATGAGACGACAGGCCCGCATCAATAATTCGGGATCGCTGATACCGATATTAATGTGGACGCTGGCGGTGACCACGTCAGTCCCATAGGTCTTCTCAATGTATTCGTGGTAAGGATTGAGGGGATCGGAGCGGTAAAAGCGGTCGGCGCCGCCCAGAGAAAGGCAACTGCCGGGAATGAGGGTATAGTCCCCTTGACGGCGGAGGTAGTCCCGCAAACGCAGACGGGGGCGCAGAATCGCGCAGAGGAGCCGGTCGTAATTGGCCAGGGGCGCCGTGGTGTATTCCACATTGCGGCTATCAGGTTCCCGCACAAATCCCGAAAGATCCCGGACAATCCGGTCGGAAAGACCCACAATTTCCCCATCGGGGGCGCCGGTATAAATCTCAATCTCAACGCCTTTGGTTAATAGCACTGAGTCCTCCTCCCTGCCATCAAGTTTTCCCCATTATCCGTGATCCGCTTCCTCCTTCATCGCGGGGGAGTCGTCTTGGGCGCTGGGGCCGGGGGGAGCGAGACTGACGCCTCGATATTTCAGCGCCGCCGGGGTTTTGGTCTCCGCGCTGGGAATGGCGGCGGGACAGGCGGAATAAGTCACGCCTCGGTAGCATTGAGCCACTTTTTCTCCCTGAGGCTCCGGGGGCGGGGGAGTGGCCGGCGCTTCGTAACTAATGCCCCGATATTGGCGGCTCTTTTCGGGACTTATCGGCGCCGTTGGGGCGGGTTGGAGCTGAAGCCAGAACTGGCGGACGGCGACGGCGGTGATGAGCAGGAGAAGAATTTGGATCTGCCAGGGCGCTAGCAGGAGACTCACTAAAAGAAAAATCAGGGTTAAAACCGCCGTTAGGTAGGCGATCTCAGCCTCGGATTTTTGGGCGATGTAACGAGCGCCGAGGGCCAAAGCTAAAGGAATTAAAAAGCCAATGTGGTGAATTTCCATCGAGACCTCCCAGGGTGGGGAACCTTTTTCTATTTTCTCCCTGAAGTCGGCGCTGGAATCTGTTCAAGGCCGACAAAACCCCCACTTTTATTCCCCCTTTCAAATAAGGGAACCGCGCTCGCTGAAACCGTAGGCCAATTTATCCGCTAAACCCTCAATCCAGCGCTCGTCTTGACGGGTGTAACTGCGGGGAATATTAGCGCCGAGGATAAGGGCGCCGTCGCTTCCCAAGGGTTGGCAAATGACTCCCTGGGTATTCTCCGGCAAGTAGGTAAACTCCACCCGACCGGGGTAAAGGGGCAGATTAACCAAGTAAACCGGCTTTTGGGTTTTGAGAACCCGCTCTAAGATCGGCCCCGGCTTAACTTCTGCTTCCTGACCCAGAATCCCCCGCCGCAGAAGGGTTTTGCCTTGATAATAGACGACTAAAGATTGGGTGACGGTGTTGGTCAGCAGTAAATGGGAGGCCCAAGCTAATTCCGTTTGCAAGTCCGGCGGTAACTCCGGCGCGAGTTCAAAACCTTCG
>JAYKIZ010000363.1:0-7355 GCA_035285965.1 Cyanobacteriota bacterium
CAGGAACAAGGGCTGACCCCCCAATGCCTTCCCCAACAAGTGCTCCAGCTTTCCAACATCCAACACCTCTGGACGGAAATTCAGGCGCCGTTACCCGCTTCGCTCCATCCCTTAGACCTCGCGGCCCAGATCCATCCCACCCCCGCGGTGGCCGGCGCCCCTAGGGAACGGGCTTGCGAACTTATCCGGCGCTATGAAACTTTTGATCGAGGTCTCTACGCTAGCCCTTTAGGTTGGTTAGACGCCCAAGGCAATTGCGAATTGCGGGTGGGGATTCGCTCCGCTTTAATTACAGGTTCCCGGGCCCGTCTCTACGCCGGCGCCGGCATTGTCCAAGGATCTGACCCCCATCAGGAGCAGAGGGAAATCGAGCTGAAACTGCGGGCGCTAGGGCAGGCGTTGCTTACCTAAGCTCTTGTTTTTCTTGCATGATCCGCTCTATTTTTTCCCCCAGATTAATGTGATAAAGATTGCCCTGCTCTCCCGCCCAAGTCGCCGCCAGACAACCGTAGCGCCCCAGGGAAGTCAGGGCGGTAATGGGTTCTGGAAGGCTAAATTGTCCCAGGTAAAAGCCTTCGTAATCGACGAGCGTCATTTCTCCCCCGGCGCCGGCCAGCAGATAACCCCAGGGGTAGGGCGCGATAAATTGAGCGGCGCTGGTCAGGGGAACCCGGATCACTTTTAGGGGTTGGAGTCGTAATAAAACGCCAACGCTTTTATCGTCCACGGCCAAACCAAACAGGTGATTGCGAGAGTAGGGATTGGTAATCAAAGAAGAGAGCCAAAACTCTAAGGAAAAAGCCCGCAGGAGTTGACCTCGACGATTAAAAAGATTGACCACAGAAATTTCCCGGCCCTGGGATTGCACTAGGAAAATTAAGAGACCGTGGCGCTGGTCTAGACTGATTAACTGGGAGGGAAAAAGAATTGGCAGGGGGGACGAGCGGGGTTGCCATCGCGGCGCCGAATAGACTTGAAAAACGCCCTTCTCGGCTTTACTCGGTCGGGGGGTGGCGGTGGCGATCCATTTTCCTTGGGGATCAAAGCTATAGACTAAATGAGGTGTTTTCCAGGTGACTTTCACTTTATTATGTTGGCGACCATAAGTTGATGTGTTGGCCAGTTGATAAAGATTAAAATATTTTAACTCTTGAGAATTGATAGCAGTTTTTTGATGGGTTAAGACGAGCATTTGCAAGCCGTTGATCTGAAAATCTAAAATCGGCAGAGCAAAGCCCAGATCCCAATCGCTTTGATAGGCTCCGTTCCGGCGGCGCCAACAACTGAGCTGGTTGCCTAGGGCCAAGTAAACCCGGTCTTTCTCCGTCGCCAGTCGGTTGGCCCGGAAAGCCAGGGGTTGGGCATCCAGACTTTGGGGTTCATAGATCTCCTGAGTCGGGGGAAGCAAGAGCGGCGCCGCGGCGCCCTGGGGCGGGAATTGGGGCAGAACCTGAGCTAAACTTGCCCCCATTTCCTGGGCCGTCGAAAACCGTTTTTGGGGCAGTTTTTCTAAAGCCCGGCTGACAATCGGCGCCAGCGCCGGGGGCACCGTCAGCGGTAGAGTCAGGCGCTGGTTCAAGTGAGCGGTTTGCAGTTCTCCCGGCAGGCCGGAAAAGGGGCGCTCTCCCGTCAAGAGTTCGTAGAGGAGAATCCCCACGGCGTAGAGATCCGAGGCCACGGAAAATTTGCCGTAGAAGCGCTCCGGCGCCATGTAGGCCGGGGAGCCGGTGTAGCCTTTGCAAAAGTTGGGGTTGCCGGTGGCCTCCGTCAGGCGGGCGATGCCAAAATCCGAGACTTTCACTTGCCAGCCGTCGGTTTGAGGAATGAGAAGAATATTTTCCGGCTTGAGGTCGCAGTGAATGATATTGGACTGGTGAGCTTGTTCCAGACCAGCCAGAATCCCTTGAATAATCTTTAACTTATGGACTAAAGCAATATCCCCGTCTACATCCATCAACTCCCTCAGGGTGCCCCCCTCGCAGTAGTCCATCACCAGGTAACGGCCGGAGGCGTGGTATTCCAGGGCGTAGCAGGCCACGATATTGGGATGGCGCAGGGTGACGAGATAGGTCAACTCCCGCAAAAATTTATTGGTGGGAAAGACCCGGTGTTCTAAATCTTTGAGGGCGTATAAACGACCCGAGCGGCGCTCGACGGCGCAATAAACCTGCCCGAATTGCCCTTGACCGATCTGTCCTAAAATACGGTAGCGAGAGCGGGGAAACAGCGGTTGCAGAGCAATAGACGGCAGTAAGGCCATAAGAAAAAGGGAAGGCAGGCGATTTTTTCATTCTATGCCCTCCCTTAACCCTTGTTGTGTTGTGGAGACTGTATATTTCGGGGATGCAAACCTAGTCGAAGAGGTTGGCGGCGGTGACTCCGGCCTCCTGTTTCAGCAAGGGCGTTGCGCCTTCGTCCTCCGCATCTGGGTCTAAATGTTCTTTTGCTTCCGCAAGACTGGACAACAGTTGGCTGTCTTCTTCGGCGGAGCCGGGGAAGGGATTTTGGGCATCGTAGAATTCTTTGCAGAGTTCCCGGGCCCGGTCGTACTGGTCTAAATCCCCCTGGTCAAAGAAGAGCTTGGCGGCCTGGCGCAGATCTTCCACCGCCTGTTTGCGGTTGCCCAACTCGGCGTAAACAACGCCCCGTTGATAATAAGCGCCGGCCAGTTCCCCATTAAGACGGATGGCGGCGGTATAGTCGCTCACCGCTTCCGACCGGTCCCCTAGGCGCTGGTGACTCAGACCCCGTTGGTAGTAGGCGTCCGCCTGGGGCGCCGATTCGAGGCTGTGGGAGCAGTTCTGCATCTGGCGCAGTTCGCCGACGACGCTGGCCAAACTTTGATGCTCTTGCTCGGTTTTTTGGGCCGGTTGTTGGGTTTCCGCCCGGAATTCCGCCAGTTGGGCCTGGAGTTGTTGTCCTTGGGTCTGAAGGTTTTGGGTCAGGGTCTGTTGATTATTGTCCTGGGTTTGGCGCTGTTGCTCCAGCGCCGTTTTGGTTTCTTGTTGGAATTTTTGCAAGTACTCCGTCAGGGAGGCTTGGTGTTGGTTAATCTGTTGGACGATCTGGGCGGAGTTGGCTTCTTGGCGTCGCATTAAGTCTTCCGCTAACTGGCGCCGATTGACGAGATGAAAACCCACGGCGGCGGCCACAGGGATGGTGCCAAGGGCGGCGTTGCCGGTGACTAGGGAGGCGACGGCGCCGCCAACGAGGCCGAGACCCGAGAGGGCGTCCCAGAGCATGGGATTATAGGCGCCGGCGGGCTGTTCGGAGGGGTTAGGAGTATGGGTCATGGGTGGAGATCCTTAAAATTTTTGAAACCGTCAAAGGGGGTTTAAACCGGCGCCGGGGTCACTCGCCTAGGAGGACTTCAGCTTGATGGGTCAAAATCACGCAGTCGGAGGCGGGGGAAGCGGAGCAGAGCAGGGCGTAGCCTTCAGCCAACTCGTCCGGCTTGAGGAAAGAGAGCGCCTTATCCGACTGCTCCACCTTGCCGGAGAGGACTTTGCCGAGACAATCAAAGCAGGAACCGGCCCGACAGGAGTAGGGCAATTCCAGCCCCTGGTCGTCCGCGGCGTCGAGGATCAGTTCTCCTTCTTCGACCGTTAGGGTCGTGTTAATGCCCTTTTCCTCGTTGATTAAAGTGACCGCATAGGTGGAAGTCATGGCGCCGTGGTTAAAAATAATAAAGAGAGGGATCAGCTACTGAGAATCGTGTGATCCAATTTAAGCGCCGGGAGCACGAGGTTGGCCTCCTCCGGCGTCAGGAATTCTTTAATAACATCCTGAATCACCTGGTAGCTAATTTTGGCGTATTGGGTGTAATTATAAGCCCGGACGATAGTTTGATACCAAATCAGCAGACCTTCCCGGAGACGGTCTAGGTCGTTAAACAACACCGCCGTCACGGAGCACCGAAAGATGTTGGTCATATCCCGGCGGCAAATCTCCGTCACATCCCGTTCCCCCATGTGGAAGGTGTCCTGTTTGAGACCGTGTTTAACGGCCTCCCAGCGGTAAATGATCTGCTCTTCGTGCTCCCGCGCCTTTTCGTAGGCGCTCATCCGCAGTTCCGCCGAGTCCAAATAGTCTTGGAGAAACTGCAATTCGCCGTCGCTGGCGTAGCGCCCGTCGGCGTCGATGCTGAGGCGAGTCAGTTGCTTGAACATAGCCCTCTAATTCCTTAAGCAGTAAAAGTGGTTAAGCGTCCCGCGTCTTAGCCAAATAGTCCTTGGCTTCCACTTGGGTGTCTTGCAGTTGGGTGATCATGGAGCGGGTAATTAATTTCCCGGCTTCCACCAGCACGGCGCCGGTTAAGGGATGGAGGATATTGTCTTCGGCCCGGCGCCCAATCAGGTCTTCGATGTTGTCGATATCGCTGATGTACATCCCGGAGGGAAGCTCCACCACCACGCCTTCTCCTAAAACCCTAGCCTGACAGGCGAGGCGGGAAAATTTGGTACAGGTGGTGATCACCTCCAGGGTGCGTTGCTCTCGACGATTCAAGGGCGACAGACTTTCCATGCCCTGGGTGACATAGACGTGGCAGGTGGCGCACATCCCCCGACCGCCGCATTCTTTCATCACCTGAAGATCTTTGCTCAACAGACCGGAGAGCAAATTGTCGTTGGTTTGAATGGCGACGTTGACGTTAATGGGGTCGAGCTTGATGGTTTTAGCCACGGATTATCCTCCTGGGAATTGGGTTAGGAATTTTGCTGACGACAGAGCAATTCCATAATGGTGGCATGGTCGTGGCCCTCCGCCAGCCAAGCGCCGACGGATTTGAGGCGTTCCCCTAAACCGATAATGAATAAATTTTTATCGGCGCCGAGGGATTCGCAGAGGGTCTGCTCGCAGTGGAGGGTCTGGCCCGTCAGTTGGCTAAAAAAGGCGCTGAGAATGCCCGCTTCTAAAAAGCCCATGGGACGACGACCCTGGGGAGCGCAGACCACGTAGGGGGAGTTGATCACCTCCGCTACGATGAAGCCCTGTTGGTAATACTTGAGGTCAATATCTAGAACCCCCCAACCGTGGGACTTCCAGCACTGTTTGATGGTTTGCAGGAATTGGGCCATCTCCATCTCCTGCACCGGTTGCCCGTAGTACTCCGCCAACTCGTCGGCAAAGCGTTTGTAAAAGGCCGTGCCCCAGTTGCGACCGCAACTAAAGAGCGCCACCCCGGCGCCGGCGCCCAGTTCCGCGTCCAGCGCCGTAAAGAGACCCTTAACTAAGGTGTCGGGCAGAGCCAAAAGACGAGCGCCGCTCCGGTTTTCCAACAAACCAAACTCGTTGTCCCCCTGGAGATAGACGTCGGGCGCAAAGTAATTGCCCTTGAGGGGACGGGATTCAATTAGAGATTTAACGTCAATCATGCCGGTTCTCCTGCAGTGGCGGGTTGGGGTTCCTCGACGGCGCCAAGGATGGTTTTTTCAGCCTGGGCTAGGAAGGGCTGGAGGAGTTTAAAGCCCTCTTCCGTTAAGGTCTTTTGCAATTCGGCGGTCAAAATCCGGGCTAACTCCGTTTCCACCGGCCGCAATTCCCGGGCGTCCACCATGCCCTCCAGCCATTCCAGCAAACGGTACTGGAGATATTCCGGGTTGCTCAGGAGCATGGCCATGGCGCCGTAACGGAGGACGCTGATCCAGTGGAGGAGGGCTTGCTCCAAATCCGCCTGGGGACGGTCGGGAAATTGCGTTTCCAGTTGATCCGCCGCCGCCTGAAAAATCTCCCCTTCTTTGTCCCGGAGCGTCCGGTAGGCCTCTAGGCGCTGGCTCATCAAGCCCAGATGTTTTTTAAAGGAGATCATTTCCAAGGGGTGCAGATAATGATCCTCCGCTCGGTGAAAGAGGCGTTCAAAGTCCTTCTGCATAGTGCGATACCTAATAGTTCAATGGCTAAAATAAGCCGGATAAATCAGTCAGGTCGAGGTCGTCCTGGGAAGCCTCGGGTTGGGGACGGGGTTTCGGCGCCGGGGCGCTGGGAAGAAAGGCTCCGCCGCCCCAGGGAAAGGCCCGGAAATAATCCGCCACCCTGGAGGTTAAAGACAACGCCGGCGCCGGGAGCGCCGGAGTCGCTCCAGGGGAGGCGACAACCGGAGGGAGGGCGACGCCCCGCCAGTTGGCCTGGGCGAGGAAATCCTTCACCTGAAGGCAAAGCGCGGAAGAGCTATTGGCAAAGGTCTCCGTTACCGTTGGCTCCAAGCGAACCGTTTCCCCCGACCAGTTGTAACCGCCGAAGAAGTCCCGGACGCTGACCCCGGCCCAATGGGAGGGCGCGTTCATTTCAGATACTCTCCGTGGGTCAGTTTCGTTTCAATGTCCTTGGAATTGGCGCCTTCGTTGAGCCAGAAGGTGGCGGCGTCAATACGGTCTTGTTTGCCGATGAGGAACTTACAGTAGGTTTCCCCCATGGCGTAGCACTGAATTTCAATGCAGTTGAGGGATTTTTTCACCAGACGGCTAAAGAATCCCGCCAGCAGACCGGCGTAGATATGGCAGACGGGTTTGCCCACGTCCCCGAGGGTGCGAGCCACGGCGGAGTCGAAAATATCCACAAAGAGGAAGCCGTTTTTTTGCTCGCTTAGGTCGATGGCCCAGTTGCCCCAGCCCTGGGCGGTGAAGGGCCACCACCAGCCTTCTAAAACGTAGTTGAGGTTAAGCTCGTTCAGGGAGCTGGTGTAGCCAAACTCCGTCAGGAACCACTTGTGGAAAAAATCGGCGTCGTAGTGGCCCCATTCTTTGCCGATGTTGTACATAACGACGCTGGAGGCGTTGCCCACTTCCTCCTGAAGGCCGTCGATGAGGCCGATGATAAAGTCTTCGCTGGTGAGGACGTTGCGACAGTTGTTCCAGTCCACAATGGAGCCGGAGTTCATCTGGAAGCAGAAGAAGTCCTCCACTTGATAGTGATGATGTTTCTGGGGATGAATTTTTCGGAGACTGTGCTCCAGAGTGGGCGCCGATTGGGCATCGGGCGTCATTTGGATTGAGCTTAAAACCATGGGCTGAATCCCCGCAAAAGTGATGGATAAAAAGTTAGTACCAGAAACCTGGATTTATTGTAAAAAGTCTAATTTTAGGAATTCCTCCGTAATTCGAGGGATGTTCTTGGAGCAAGTTGAAAGTAACTTCCCTAATCCTACGGAGGCAGGAGGAGGAGAGAGCAAGAGCTTCAAGACCTTGAGCTGAGAAAGAAAGGAAATTTGATACCCTCTTATCTTGACACGATCCCCCGAAAAAGTTTTCAAGTCCTTTACAAAACGTTGCTTTAGTCGGTCTTTTTGATCTTAATTGTTACAGTTCTTAATCTATCTTAGGCAAACTTTTTGTATACTCGAGGGCAGACCCAGACCC
>JAYKIZ010000364.1:0-2626 GCA_035285965.1 Cyanobacteriota bacterium
AACGATAGATTAAGGCTTGCAATGCCCACTCATTGGCGGGATCGAGCTTAACCAGGGCGTCGATAGTTTCCTTGAGCAATCCTTCCGCCGAGTCCGTGAGGGGTTCCGCCAACAGGCGCTGAAGCAGTCCCTCTAGCGCCGTTTTCGCCCTGAGGCTCTCCCCGCCGATTTTACTGAGACTACTCACCGCCAGCCATTGGAGAAAAATATCTTCCTCGGGTTGGAGGAGTTGAGCGAGGGCGTCAATATCGGCGTCGCTGGGATTTTTCAATTCCCCTAAACTATAAATCGCTTGTTTACGGAGGTCGGGGTCGGTTTTGTCTTGAAGAAAGCCCCGGAGCGCCGATAGGGCCGCGGGATTGCCGGGGTCGATTTTCTCTAAAGTTTCCGCCACTTGACACCGCGGAGCGCCGTTGGCGGAACGTCGCAATTGCTGGAGTAAACTGGCGATGGCTAGATCATGCCCTTCGGCGATTTGAACTAAAGTCTCTAAAACCTGTCGCCGGCTTTGGGGCGTTAAGGATTGATTCAGGAAATCTAAAAGGATTTGAATGACAGTAAGGTTCCCCTGACCAATTTTACCCAGACCCTGAAGCGCCGTTCCCCAGACCGAGGACTGACTTCCTTGGGATAACGCCTTCAAAAAGACGCCGACGGCGCCGTCGTGCCCTGGGGCCAGTTCTCCGAGGGTTTCCGCCACCGGGAAACGGAGGCCGGAGGTTTCCAACAGCGCGAGTTGGCGCTCTAGTCCCGTAATGACCGTCTCTACCTCTTGGCCCCACTGCCGTAACAGTCTCAGAAGTCGTCGATATTCTTCCTCTGTTTCGGCGCCATCTAGCCGCGCTAGCAAGATTTCCCCTCGCTGATGAGGATCGGTTTTTTCCAAGAGGGTTTGGGCTAGGCGCTCCTTGCTCGGCGCAAGCTGGGGCTGGGCGGCCCAGTCTGCTAAGAGCTTGAGCGCCGCCTGAGATTGGGGAAACTCCGGCAATTCGCTACAGGCCAAAACCGCTGTCTTCAGCGCCTGCAGGCTGTAGAAATTTTCCGGGCTACAGCCGTCTTGAAAGGTTAACAGCGCCTCTAAAAAGTCCTGGCGCTCTTCTTCGGGAATATCGGCCCGGCCCAACCAAAAAGCAATCACCGAGCGCCACTGAGGCTCGAGCGCGCGGTAGTTGACCCGATGAACGTCCCAAAAGAAACGCCAATCCCGGATCGCTAGCGCCGTGAAATAGTCCCGGAAGGAACGGTCGAAAAAGCCGTAGCCCCGTTCCCAGGCGCCTTCCCACAACAGCCCCCTCGGAATCAGCCAGCCGAGTTGGAGGGCGAGACGCAAGAGGGGCGAATTTTTGCCGAAGACCGCCTCCACATCCGCTTGAGAGAGGGGTTGGTTACCGTCCCGACCCTCTAGCAGTAAATATTGCCCCAATTTACCAAAGATTTCCGTCAAGGCCCGGCGCTGTTCCCGGTTAGTCGCGGCCTCCTCCGCTTTCCATTCAAAAAACGCCTGGGTTAAAAGGGCGTAGAGTTGAGCGCTGTTCTCGGGAAATTGACTCGGAGCGGATTGCCAAACCCGACAAAACAAGATCAAGCGGATCGGCGCTGTTAACCATTGGGCGATGGGGCGGGATTGGGGCGCCTGGAGGCGAGCGATCAAGGGGGCGGCGTCGGCGTCTGAGCCAGCGGCGGAAAAGTAGTCCCCGATAGCCGCCGCAATTAAGTTGGAATCTTCAAACTCCTGAATGCGGTAGCGCTCAAACCCCGCCAATCCCTTCGGATCGCTCCGGCGCGTTTCGGGGCGACAGGTGAGAATGACGTTGAGGCGGGGCCACGCCTGCAAGGAGGCTTTGAGGAGAGAGAGGGGCCCGGTCTTAACGCCGTTAGGGGTATCCCAGTAAAGGTAATCCAGACCGTCCGCCAAAAGCCACACTCGCCCTTGACGCAAGAGATCCTTGAGACTGCTTTGCCAATCCGCTAGGGCGCCTTCCTCTCCCTGCCTAGCCTGCTCTAGCCAGGGGCCGAAGAGATAGTCTCCTAGGGAAATATTTTTTAACTGCTGGGGGTTAACCCAAAGCGGCAAGCCCTCCTGAGAAGGGGCCAGAAGATAGGCGGCGACGTGCTTGAGAAAGAGGGTTTTTCCGGTTCCCGCTTCCCCCTCGATAACAAGACGACGACCCTGGGCGCCGGGCAAATCCAGCTCGAGCAATTTATGCATTAACTCCTCGGGATCATAGCTATCGATCCCGTTTCCCGCCCCCTGGGAACCATAGCGCGCAGGGAAAATTTTCAGAGTGCTGGGTAGGGGGGTCGCCAAGGGGGCCGCGGCGCTAGGCAAAGTGTTGACCGAATTGCTGGGCAAAAAACGCTCCAGCATGGTCTGGCAAATCCGAGACCAGTCGGGGCTAAACTGCCCCTGGGATTGAGGGTTGGAGGGAGAAAAAGTCATGGCGCTGGCCCGGGGAAGCCGGTAATGGCAAAAGAACTTCCGAACCGGCAGAGTGGTCGAAAAACAGGCTCCCCCTTTAGTTTTAGCTTATAACGCCCCCGGCGCTAGGGAAGTAGCCCCCTGGAAATTACCGGGAAAAGTTAACCCTAACGGCGCCTAGGCTTGCGCATACTTGTACTTGGCTCG
>JAYKIZ010000365.1:0-2999 GCA_035285965.1 Cyanobacteriota bacterium
GCGGAAGTGACCTCGGCGCTGAAACTGACGGAATCCCAACGGGAGACGGTGGCGGCCAAGGTCAAGCAACTGACCGGCGCCGAAGCGGTGGAACTGGAAACCGCCATTGACCCGGACATTATCGGCGGCGTGGTGATCAAGGTCGGCTCCCAGGTCTTTGATTCGAGCCTGCGGGGACAACTGCGGCGAATTGGCCTCAACCTCGGCGGCGCTCTCTAAATCTTTTCCCTTTTTTAACCCTTTTCGGACTTTCTCAGGAATTCACAACTATGGTTAGCATCAGACCCGACGAAATCAGCAGTATCATCCGGGAACAGATTGAATCCTACGACCAGAGCGTGCAGGTCTCCAATGTGGGCACCGTGCTTCAGGTGGGGGACGGCACCGCTCGGATCTATGGACTGGAACAGGTGATGTCCCAGGAGCTTTTGGAATTTGAAGACGGCACTGTCGGCATCGCCCTCAACCTCGAAGAAGACAACGTCGGCGCCGTGTTGATGGGCAACGGCTTTGGTATTCAGGAAGGAAGCACGGTGAAAACCACCGGCCGCATCGCCCAGATTCCCGTGGGCGATGCCATGGTGGGTCGGGTGGTGGACGCCCTGGCGGCGCCGATTGACGGCAAGGGCCCCATCGCTTCTTCGGAAACTCGTCTGATTGAATCGCCGGCGCCGGGCATCGTGGCCCGGAAATCCGTTTGCGAACCCATGCAAACGGGGATTACCGCCATCGACGCCATGATTCCCATCGGTCGGGGTCAACGGGAGCTGATCATTGGCGACCGGAAAACCGGCAAAACCGCCATCGCCATCGACACGATTATTAACCAGAAATCCGAAGACGTGATCTGCGTCTATGTGGCCATCGGTCAGAAAGCCTCCACCGTCGCCCAGGTGATCGATACCCTGACGGAAAAAGGCGCCATGGACTACACCATCGTTGTGGCCGCCAACGCCAACGACCCCGCCACCCTCCAATATTTGGCCCCCTACACCGGCGCCACCCTGGCGGAATATTTCATGTACAAGGGCAAGAGCACCCTGGTGATCTACGACGATCTCTCCAAGCAAGCCCAAGCCTACCGCCAAATGTCCCTCCTGCTCCGGCGCCCCCCCGGACGGGAAGCCTATCCCGGCGACGTCTTCTACATTCACTCTCGCCTGTTGGAGCGGGCCGCTAAACTCAGCGACGCCCTGGGAGGCGGCAGTATGACGGCACTACCGGTGATTGAAACCCAAGCCGGGGACGTCTCCGCCTACATTCCCACCAATGTGATCTCCATCACCGACGGTCAGATCTTCCTAACTACCGACCTCTTCAACGCCGGTTTCCGTCCCGCCATTAACGCCGGGATTTCCGTGAGCCGGGTGGGATCCGCGGCCCAGACCAAAGCCATGAAGAAGGTGGCCGGGAAATTGAAACTGGAACTGGCCCAGTTCGCCGAGCTGGAAGCCTTCTCCCAATTCGCCTCGGATTTGGACGCCGCCACCCAAGCCCAACTGGGTCGGGGCCAGCGCCTGCGTCAACTGCTGAAACAACCCCAAAACTCCCCCCTCTCCGTCTGGGAACAGGTGGCCATTTCCTACGCCGGTTTGAACGGTTATATCGATAAAATCCCCGTGGATAAAGTGGTGGACTTCGCCGCCGGTTTGCGGGAATACCTGAAAACCAACAAGCCCAAGTATGTGGAAATTCTCTCCACTCAAAAGGCGCTCAGCGAAGAAGCGGAAACCCTCCTCAAGGACGGCATCAAAGAGTTTACCCAGGCCTTCGGCGCTTAGGCTAGCGGCGCTTTCTAGACCTGTCCCCTGAGCCTCGACCCGCCCCCTGAGCGTAGCCGAAGGGGGCGGCGGGTTCGGGAAGCGGCCTTTCGAGTATTAAATTCATATTCAAAATCCCTAGGGTAAACGCCGATGCCTAACCTCAAAGCCATTCGAGACCGGATTCAGTCCGTTAAAAATACCAAAAAAATCACCGAAGCCATGCGTTTGGTGGCCGCGGCTAAGGTGCGCCGGGCCCAGGAGCAGGTCATCGCCACCCGCCCCTTCGCCGACGCTCTTGCCCAGGTGCTCTACAATCTCCAATCCCGCCTCGCTTTCGCCGACGCCAACTTGCCCCTGTTTGAGCAACGGGAACCCAAAACCGTGGCTCTGCTGGTGGTTTCCGGCGACCGCGGTCTCTGCGGCGGCTATAACGCCAATGTGATCCGCCGGGCGGAGCAACGCTCCAAAGAATTAACCGCCCAGGGGATTAACGTCCAGTTCGTCCTTGTGGGTCGTAAAGCCACCCAGTACTTCGAGCGCCGGAGCGCCGCCATCGCCGCCTCCTACGCCAGTTTGAACCAAATCCCCACGGCGGACGAAGCCGCGGAGATTGCCGATACCCTGGTGTCTCTCTTTATTTCCGAAGCGGTGGACCGGGTGGAATTAATTTATACCCGCTTCGTCTCTTTGATCAGCTCCCAACCCGTGGTGCAAACCCTCTTCCCCTTGACCACCCAGGGGCTGGCGGCGCAGGACGATGAAATTTTCCGCGTCCTCACCCGGGGCGGCAAGTTCCAAGTGGAGCGGGAAAAAGTGTCCTCCGAAGTGACGTCCTTCCCCCAGGACATGATTTTCGAGCAGGATCCCGCCCAAATTCTCGGCGCGCTTCTGCCCCTTTACAACACCAACCAACTTCTGCGGGCGCTTCAGGAATCCGCCGCCAGCGAATTGGCCGCCCGGATGACCGCCATGAGCAACGCCAGCGACAACGCCGGCCAACTGATTGGCTCCCTGACCCTCTCCTACAACAAAGCTCGCCAAGCCGCCATTACCCAGGAACTGCTGGAAGTGGTCGCCGGCGCTAACGCCCTGTAGTTTTAGCTCGGTTTCAAAGTTCAAACGCTCCTAGACCGGGGGCGTTTTTTTATGGCAGGCAACCCTCGGCGCCGTTAAGCGTTTCTTCATTTCCACATGGGGAAGGGTCACTTCCCAAAAGACGGCGCTGGTGGCGACGTA
>JAYKIZ010000366.1:0-7642 GCA_035285965.1 Cyanobacteriota bacterium
CCCGCCAGCGCCGCGGACAATAAATCCTCTAAGGTTTGTAACCGGCTCAGACCGGCGGAGCGGCAAAAGGGTTGGAGCTGAGCGCCGGTAGGGGGAACCGGATTAGCCCAGTTGAGACCGGCGCCGACCACTAGAGCGTTACCTTTGGCTTCGAGCTTAATGCCCCCCAGTTTGCGCCCCTCTAAAAGCAGATCGTTGGGCCACTTTAACCCTGCCGGAGCGCCGACTTGATGCAAACTTTCCGCTAGACCCCAGGCGCTGGCCAGCACCCAGGGCGCCTGGGGGAGCAAATCCCCTTGAGGCGCCCAGAGGAGGGAGAGGTATAAGCCCCCCGGCTCCGAGCGCCAGACCCGGCCCCATTGGCCCCGACCGGCGCTTTGGCTCTCGGCTTGAACCGCTAGGGGCGGCGTTTGACCTTCCGTTAATAGGCGCCAGGCGACGGCGTTGGTGGAGTCGGTTTCCCCAAGGCGCCAGAGGGGGAGACGCAACTTATTGACGGTCAAAACCTGGGTGGGGGCGGTCGCGGCCATAGACTCTCCTTCCGCTATAATGGGGAACAATTCAAAATTATCATTAACGCTATGGGTATTCAATCCTTAGAAAACGCGCTATCGCAACGCCGAGCGCTGAAGGTGATTAGCGGCCTCAATAATTTCGACGTTGAGAAAGTTACAGCCGTCGTTCGGGCCGCCCAAGCCGGGGGCGCGACCTTTGTGGATATCGCCGCCGATCCGGTCTTGATCGAGCAAGTCCGGCGCTTGATCCAAATTCCCGTCTGCGTTTCCGCGGTCGATCCCGATCTCTTAGCCCAAGCGGTACAATGCGGCGCCGATCTGGTAGAAATTGGCAACTTTGACAGCTTCTACGCCCAGGGACGCCGCTTTGAAGCGCCGGAAGTGTTGGCCCTAACCCGAGCCACCCGGGCCCGCCTGCCCCACATTTTACTCTCCGTAACGGTGCCCCATATTTTAGCCCTGGACGAACAGGCACAATTAGCCCAGGAACTCGTGGCCGCCGGCGCCGACCTGATCCAAACGGAAGGGGGAACTAGCGCCCAACCCAGCCAAGCAGGCGTTTTAGGACTGATGGAAAAAGCCGTTCCCACCCTGGCCGCGGCCTACGTTATCTCCCGGGCCGTGGAGGTTCCCGTCCTCTGCGCCTCAGGTCTCTCCAGCGTCACCGTTCCCATGGCCATCGCCAGCGGCGCTAGCGGCGTCGGCGTGGGTTCCGCCGTCAATCAACTGAATGACGAAGTGGCCATGGTCGCCGCTGTCCGGAGCTTAGCGGAAGCCCTACCCCAGGCCGCCTATGTGGTAAGCTAGGTTCCACTGGTAATAGATTTCTCTATTTCGTAGTGTAATAGTCTAAGAAGCCCTCCAAGCCTTCCGGTTTGGGGGATTTTTTTTAGAGAAAGCCCCCCTACCTCTCTCCAACTCACTCCCATTCCGCAGGTTTTCATAAAAATCTTGTAGATAGAATTTTCACCGAAAAGCCCCCTATTGGAGCTGACAACAGAGTTTACGCTACTCCAATGTTGAAGCTGACACTAATTCTCAGCTCATCGCTGAGATTGGGTTCTACTGCGTGCCAAAGCCAACTGGGAAACAGTATCAATCGCCCTGCCTGTGGCACAGTGCGCAACTTTCCCATCGTCCAAGCCGTCTGTTTCAATAGAGGAGGCATGAGAATCTGCGACCCGTCGCGGGGATCGTGGAAATAAAGATCTCCGCAGTTCTCTGGCGTCTGAACATAATAGACTCCGCTGAGGATGGCGTTAGGGTGGTTATGTAAGGAACTGTAGGCGTATTTCTGGCTAACCATCGCCCAGCAGGCATTGAGGGCCGGGCGAACCTTATTTAAATTCCAGGCTTGCTCTTGAGTAATTGCCAATACGCTTTGCCCAATGACCTCTAGCAGGGGTTTGAGGGTAGGCTGCTGATGAAGAGTCTTAGCGCTGTGCCATCCCAGCACATTAGAGATTTTTATCCCAACTGGGTCATTCGATTTCGCCGTCAGAATCGTCTTGAGCAGAATGGGGTTCAAGGACTCGCTATCTTCCACGTCCCTTTGCCAGATGGGAGTAGGAAAAGCATCGCGTCTTGTTAACATATTTGCCGTAGGTTTAAGCATTGATTCATTGCCTGCGAAATGTAGACCCTAATTCCGGGGGGAGTGGTTGTCAAAATTCCCCAAGGTTGCGGGATTTTTTTAGAGCGGCGAAAGCGCCAATAATCGACAGTGGCGCCGGTGGTGGGGATCGAGGAAATAGGCCTGTTGGAGTTGCCAGCGCCGCCAAGCGTCTAGGCGTTTCGCCGATAATCGGGCGCTGAATTCCGGCGCTTGACGGGCGAGATCCACCGCTAGGCGTTTTTTTAGCAATTGTCCCAGCACAAAATAATCTTGCAGGTCTCCCAAACTGTCTTGAACGCTCTTGAGACGTTCAATCAACTCCCCATACTCGGCGCCGTAGCAGGGCGTAAAGAGATCCAATTGGTAGCGGACTTTTTTAGCGACTTTGCGGAGGTCGTGGAGGGTTTTTTCCCAAGGTTCGAGACTGGCTTCCAGGGACTCGGCGCTCAGTTCCGTCCCGTCGGCAGTCCAATGGGGATTCGCTTCCCGTAACGCCAGCCAACCGGGGTGGAGAAAAAATTCGCTTAGGAGGGGTAGTAATAAATCCGGCAAGACCCCGGCCATGGGACAGTCCGCCAAAACCGTCAGAGCCGGCGCCGCTAGCCAGGCGTTAAATTCCTCTTGAAAACTTTCATAGTCCCCCTGGGTCAGGAGTTTTTTGACGGATTTGAAAGCCTGCTGACGTTTCTGAGCCAGATAGTCCAGCAAATTATCCAAATACTCTTGCTCTGCTTCCGGCAACGTTCCTAAACTCAGCAAAATCTCCCGAAGCACGTCATTGTCCCGCAGAACCCCGAGAATCCGGGCCATTTTTCCCACCCGGCGCTCCGTTACTCTAGGCGGCAAGACCAGCGCCGGGGCGAAACCGACCAGAGCCGTGCGCAGGCGCCGCAGTCCCACCCGCAGTTGGTGCAGGTCTTCCGGGTCTTGATCCTTGAGAACCTTGCGGTCGTATTTTTGGATTTTCCGCCAATGTTGGGTCAGGGCGATTTGCCCCCATTGGCCAAGGGTTTGCCCCGAACTGGAATCCTGCATGGCGGCGCGTGAAGAGTGGGATCGTTATTGACTATTTTACGTCCGGCGCCGGGAATCGGACTCGGTTTAAGCTAACCGTCGAACAAAAATCCCCCTAGGATTTAGGGGGATTGAGAAGCGTTTGGAGAAATTGACGAAACCTAGATCGGCGCTTATTTAAACCCCACAGCCGCTTGCCATACAAAGGCCAGCGCCAAAAAGAGGAGAGGGATTACAGGTAGAACATCGACTAGGGGATCAAAGATTTGATAGGCTTCCGGTAATTTAGCGAGTAATACTGTTAGAGCCATTGTTTGAGTTCCTTATCTAATAGAGCAGTTTAATTCGGCAAAAGTTTAGCCTCTATCCTACCACGGCGGGCCGACGGCGCTTGAGGCCCTTGCCTAACTGCCAAAGGTGGTGCCGTAGCTCTGCAGGAGTTCGCTCAATTGGCTGAGGGTGTCTTTGCGAACAGGTTTATCCAGGGGGTTGCGGTCGGGAATTTCCGGGCGATTTAAATACTGGGCGACGCCCGCTTCCACCTGTTTGACGATTAACTCCCGAAGCTCCTGTTGGGCCTTGTCCCGTTGGTAGTTCGCGCCTTCCTCGCTGGTGGCGTAGAGGGGCGGCAGACGGTTCAGAGCGTAGGCCGCAATATCGGAGATATCCAATTCTTCGGTTCGCTCCTTGCTAATTTCCGTCACCCGAGCTATCACTTCGGTCACCACCAAATCTTCCATGACGTTGATGAATTGCTTGTGGGGCATGGCCGCAACTTCGCCGCTGAGAAGGCAACTCATCAAGCGGTCTAGCGCCATATATTCTTCGATGGACAATTCTGCGGCGCTCTCGCAGATACGCCCGACCTCGCTTTCCATGGCCGGGGTGAGATAACCGTCTTGCAGGGCTTGGGAGACAATGCTTTGAATACTCATCGAAGGCGGGGGGAGGGGAAAAGGGGAAGGGCTTTCAGTTACGGTTTGGCTTTCAGGTAAGCGATGGCCTGACGCCAAATAAGAATAGAGGCATCGGGTTCCGGGGCGAGACAGACGCATTGTGAGTCCTGCCACAGAATTGTACCCACTAATAAATCATTAGTCACCAGTTTAATTTCCACCGGGTTTTTGGATTTAACAAAATTTTGAACCTGGCGGATGCTGGGCAGTCCAGTGTTGAACTCGGCCATAGGGGGAGAGGGCGAACGGAATTAGGCTTACTATACAGGGATTAGGGGTTAACCGAGGCCGGAGACGGGAAAACTGCGGGTCTGATCCGTTTCCACCCGGCGCTGGACGGCGGCTTGGTAGGTGTCCACCACGTGGTTGGGCAAAAAGTCATTCTGCTGGGATAAGAACGACCAGACCTGACCAACATGGACATAGGTTCCAAAGCCTTCCGTGGGGGGCAAAATGGGGATCGCGTCCGCTAGATTCACCACCCGGTAACTGTTGGGAACCCGTTGGGCGTGAAGGCGGGCGAAGGTCGGGTCGCCGACTCGGGGACAGGCGTAGCTATAGAGTTGAATTCGCGGCGCTAGATCCGGGAGATTAACCGCTAGATCCAGGGCGCAGAGAACCGCCAAGGCGGCGCCGAGGCTATGGCCGGTGACGTAACAAGGAAGGGAGGGGTCTAGTTGTCCGGCGATGTCCTTGGGAATCGGCTCGACAATGCGTAAATAGTTATTAATAAAGCCTTCGTGAATTTTGCCAAAGTATTGCCCGGATTGGCGGTCAGTGAAAGGAATTTGGCGGGCGTAGAGGTTATTGAGCCATTCGATGGCGGTTTGAGTGCCCCGAAAGACAATGAGGTTCATTCGGGGGGAGGCGAGGACAAAGCCCAAGTACACGGGAATTTCCTGGGTCAGTTTGACTACCTTTTGCAGGGTTTGCCGGACTTCGTTTTCGGCGTCGCCGACAGAGTCGTCCAGGGGATCGCCGGTTTCTGGCTCGGGCACGCTTACCTCCACTTTTTCCGAGCTTTTGGCTTCCCTGCCCCGAAAGGAGGCGATTTGTTGAAATTCCTTTAACTCCGGGGTGAAGGCCGGCAAATCCCGGATAGCGCCGTCGTAGTCCGGTAGTGTTTTTCCCGTGAGGTACTGCTGGGTGGCGATTTTGCTACAGGCAATCAGCAGGCGGGAAATTTCCCGGTCGTAGGGAATTTGGGGCGGCGGGAGTTTGAGGCCGTCCATAATGGCCTGGCCCCGATAAATTTTTTGAGCGTCCGCCTCAAAAGTCGCTTTTAACAACCCCGCCTGATCCGTTTGAGCTAACTGTTGACGGGCCAGCGCCTGTAATTCCCGTTGGCGCCGGTTGGCTTGATAATTTTGGGCCACTGTTAACCCAGACCCTAGGGCCACCCCCCCGAGTAACACCTGTCGGCGCCGAAATTTCATCGCGTTGCCCTCGCTTTATTTTCCCTCACTTTACGATAGCCGTTGGCGTAGAACTGATTCGTGGCCTGCCCCAGCATCCAGGTTAGGGTGAAGAGGCCGGCGGCGCCTTTAAAACTGCCGACACCGGGAAGCCAAAGGCCGAGGCCCAAAAAAATGAGCCAAACTAAAAAGCCGGTGGCTAAGGCTCCGAAGGCTCCGAGGAGATTGCCGGCAATGGCGAGGGGGTCTTGCCCTGTGGTAAAGTCCCAAATCCGCCCAATATCCCAGAGCATTTTCGCCAACAGGAGTAAAACAAGAATCAACCGGGGCGTGTAGTAACCTTGAAAAGGGAGCAGGGGAATCAGGGTTAGTCCCAGGGCGTAGTCGAAGGCCAAATTACGACTGCGGCGCTCGCGGTGGATACTCTCCTGCCAGCGCCGGTTGAGGTCGGGACTGGGGTCGGCTAGGGCGCTCATGGTGAGGAAGAAAACATTGACGATCCCAGCCTACCAGCGCCGGGGTTGAAAGGCGGCCTCGTTATAGAAAGAGACCCGCTGAGCGCGAATCTCCTTGGCCGAGACTAACGGGACAGCGCCGGGGCGGGTTCCTCTTCCTTCTCGGCTTGATAAGAGCCGATTTGCCCTTCCCCGGTGATCAAGCGGGCGCCCCGGCCCCGGGTGAAGTAGTTCCAGCCCCATTGCACCATGACAATAAGTTTGTTATCAAATTCAATCAGGTAGTAAATGTGGGCCCAGACCCAAATCATCCAGGCGATGAGACCTGTAAATTGGGCGAAACCGAGATCCACCACCGCTTTATTTTGACCAATAACCGCCAGACTACCGTAGTCGATGTAGCGGAAGGGAGGAATGGGTTGCCCCGCCAAGCGCCGGGGGAGGTGTTTGGCCAGATAGGCCGCTTCCTGCATAGCCACCGGCGCCACGCCGGGTAACGGCGCTTCTCCGTTGTGGGCAAAGTGAGCCAGATCCCCAAGGACAAAAATATTGTCATAGCCGGGGAGCGTTAAATCTTCCCGGACAATAATCCGTCCGGCCCGGTCTAGTTCGGCGCCGGCCCGTTCCGCGAGGACTTGCCCCAATTCCGAAGCCTTGACCCCCGCGGCCCAGAGCACCGTGCGGGCGGGAATGATTTGTTCCTGCTCCCCTTGACGCAGGGCCACAGACTCCGGGGTAATCTGGGTCACGAGACTTTGGGTCTGCACCGTCACCCCCAAATGGGTCAGATCCCTTTGGGCCCGAGCGGACAGCGCCGGGCTGTAGGGCGGCAGAACCCGGTCGAGTCCCTCCACCAGCAAAATTTTGGCCTGACGGGTGTCGATGCGGCGGAAGTTACCCCGGAGGGCGCTGTGGGCGATCTCGGCGATGGAGCCGGCCAACTCTACTCCGGTAGGGCCGGCGCCGACGATGACAAAAGTGAGCCAAGCCTGTTGTTTTTGGGGATCGGTTTCCTTTTCCGCCGACTCAAAGGCCAAAAAGACCCGGCGTCGGATTTCCAGGGCGTCTTCAATGGTTTTCAAGCCCGGCGCTAGGGAGCGCCACTGTTCGTTGCCAAAGTAATGGTGACTAGCGCCGGTGGCCACAATCAGGGCGTCGTACTCCACTGGTTCATGATCCCGGAGGAGCACCTGTCGGCGGACGGGATCAATGTCCAGCGCCTCGTCCATCAAGACTTGCGTATTTTTATGACCCCGCAGAACCATCCGCAGAGGCGAGGAAATATCCGCCGGAGAAAGGCTACCGGTAGCCACCTGGTAAAGGAGAGGCTGAAAGAGGTGAAAGTTGCGTTTATCGATGAGGGTGATTTGCAGAGGCGCTTTTTTGAGGTCTTGGGCGGTGTAGAGTCCTCCAAAGCCTCCGCCGATAATCACCACCTTGGGCAAGGTCGAAGCGGTTTGCGCTGACATGGCAGACTCCTGACGCGGTCTTAAGTTGGTTTTATCCTAAAGAAAATTTCCCCAAAGGGGCCCCAGAGACCGAAAAGTTTCTTAAGTCCTGATGACAAAAAACCCTAACCCTCCTTGAGGATATAACCGGCGCCGCGCACCGTGTGGATCAAGCGCCGGGCGCCCTTTTGCTCCAACTTGAGGCGCAGATAACGAATATAGAC
>JAYKIZ010000367.1:0-3386 GCA_035285965.1 Cyanobacteriota bacterium
CTAGAGCGGGTGAAGATCCCCCCGGCCCGCTGGGGACAATACGCCCATGAATTTAGCGGCGGCATGCGGCAACGGGTGGCTATGGCGCTAGCCCTGTTGCTCAAACCCAAGTTAATCGTGGCGGACGAACCCACCACGGCGCTGGATGTGACGGTGGCGGCGGAAATTTTGGCGGAATTAACCCGTCTCTGCGCCGAGGATAATATGGGATTACTTCTCATTTCCCACGATCTAGCCATGGTGGGCGCCTACTGCGACCGGGTGGCGGTGATGAACGGGGGCGTCATTGTGGAAACAGCGCCGATGCAAACCCTCCTAACCGCCTCGCAGGATCCCTATACCCAATCCTTACTGGACTCGGCTCTGCATATTCATAATTTGGATCAGAAAAAAGCTTTTAACGCAGACAACGCCCCGCCTTTGCTACAGGTGAAAAACCTGCGCCAACAGTTTAGTTTGGAGGGGAATTTAATCGAGCAACTCTTCCGGCGCCAAAAAAGCTGGATTAACGCGGTGGATAATGTCAGCTTAGACATTTATCCGGGAGAAACCCTCGGATTAGTCGGGGAATCTGGATGCGGTAAATCCACCCTTTCCCGGACAATTTTACAACTTTTGCCCGCCGCTAGCGGCGAAATCTGGTTTGACGGCGAAGACCTAACCCGTCTTTCTCCCGCCCAGATGCAGTCCCGGCGCCGACAGTTGCAGATGATTTTCCAAGACCCCGGCGCTTGTCTGAATCCTAAGATGACGGTGGGAAACAGTATTGCCGACCCCCTCTTTATCCATGGATTGGCTTCCCTCCAGGAGGCGGAAACTCAGGTTAAAGCCATGTTGGAGCGGGTAAAATTAACGCCGGTGGAAGATTACTATCACCGTTATCCAAAGGAACTCTCCGGGGGACAACAGCAACGGGTGGCTATCGCTAGGGCGCTGATTACTAAGCCCAAACTGGTGATCTGCGACGAGCCGGTGAGCATGTTGGACGCCAGCGTCCAGAGTCAAGTGTTGGAACTGATGCGGGAATTAAAAGAGAGTTTTAATCTGACTTACCTCTTTATCACCCACGATCTCTGGGTCGCCCGCTTTTTCTGCGACCGCATCGCCGTGATGACCCAGGGACAAATTGTGGAAATGGGCCCCACGGAAACTATTTTCCGCCGGGCCCAACATCCCTACACCCAAAAACTCCTCGACGCGGCGCCGTTGTTGGCTCAAGTCGCCTAACGCCTCGCTCTAGGCCGCCGATAGGCCGTTATGACGCAGAAGCGCCGCCGTTTGGGGTTCCCGACCGCGAAAGCGCCGGAAGATTTCCAATGGATGGAGAGAGCCGCCCAGGGCTAGAACCGTTTCCCGGAAACGTTGCCCGGTGGTTTTCACCGCGGCCTCGTCTTCCAAACCCGCCTCTTCAAAAGCGCCGAAGGCGTCGGCGCTGAGGACTTCCGCCCATTTGTAACTGTAGTAGCCCGCCGCGTAGCCCCCGGCGAAGATGTGCCCAAAGGAGCAGAGGAACTGGTCTTCCGGTAGGGGCGGCAAAATTAGAGTGGTTTGGGCCAGGCGTTCCCGGATTTGGGGGATGGTTTCGGGCCCCTCCGGTCGGTAACGGTGGTGGAGTTCGAGATCTAGCAAACTGAGGTGGATCTGCCGCAACATCCCGGAACCGCTTAGGTAGTTGCGAGCCGCAAGGAGTTTTTGGTATTCGTTCTCCGGCAGAGGCTCTCCGGTTTGATAGTGTTTTGCCAAGCCAAAGAGGGTGGCCCGGTCGTAGCACCAGTTCTCCATAAACTGACTGGGAAGCTCCACCGCGTCCCATTCCACGTTATGAATCCCCGCGGCGCCGGAGTAGTTGACCCGAGTCAGCATGTGGTGAAGGCCGTGACCAAATTCGTGGAAGAGGGTGGTCACTTCGTCGAAGGTCATCAAACTGGGCGCGTCCCCCACGGGGGGGGTTTGGTTGCAGACCAGGTAAGCGACGGGTAGCCGGACACTTTCCTCTTTTCCCTGACGCAGTAGGCCCCGGTTAACGCAGACGTCCATCCAAGCGCCGCCCCGCTTTTCCCCCGGACGGCTGTAGGCATCAAGGTAAAAGTAGGCGATGGGGGTCTGGTTTTCGTCCCGGACAGCGAAGAAGCGAACGTCCTCATGCCAGACCGGCGCTTCTCCGTCGGCGGAGGTAATAGCGACGCCAAATAACCGCTCCGCCAGTTTAAATAACCCCTCTAGAACCTGGGGCAAGGGGAAATAGGGCCGGAGGGCTTCGGCGTTGAGGTCGAATAAACTTTCCTTTTGGCGTTCGGCCCAGTAGGCTACGTCCCAATGTTTGAGGTCGTCTAAGCCGGCGAAGGTTTTCAGTTGAGCTAAATCCGCCTCGGCGGCGCCGTAGCTGGCTTGGCGCAGTTCCTCTAGCAGGGCTTCCGCCGCCTCCACATTGGGCGCCATTTTCCGGGCCAGACTGAGTTCGGCGTAGGTCTCGTATCCCAGTAAACGAGCTTGTTCTAAACGGAGCGCCAGAATTTTTTCAATGAGGGGATTATTGTCCCATTCTCCCCCCGCGGCCCGACTGACAAAAGCTCGATAAAGTTTTTCCCGCAGATCCCGGCGCCGGCTGTGTTGCAGAAAGGGCAGGTAGCTAGGATAGTCGAGGGTAATGACCCAGGGGCCCCGCTCCGGGTCGGCGCTCTCTTCTCCCTGTTGTCGGGCGGTTTGAGCCGCCAGGGCTAATAAACTGGGGGGCAGTCCGTCGATCTCTTCCCGCTCTGTTAACTTGAGGCTAAAGGCCCGAGTCGCGTCCAGCAAATTATTGGAAAACTGGGTGCTCAGTTCCGCTAGTTCTAATTGAATTTGGTTGAATCGTTCTTTTTTCTCTCCCGTTAACCCTACCCCCGCCAGTTCCGCTTCCCGGAGATTGCTCTCGATAATGCGTTGTTGGGCCGATTCTAACTTCTCCCAATCGGCGCTGTCGCGGAGGGTTTTAAAGCGCTGGTAAAGCGTCTGACTTTGCCCCAGGCGATTAATAAACTGGACCACCTGGGGTTGCATGGCCTCGTAAGCTTGTCGCAGTTCCGGGCTATTTTTTACCCCCATCAGATGCCCCGCCACGCCCCAGGTCCAACTCAGGCGCTCTTCTAGTCGGGTCAGGGGTTCCGCCAGTCCCTCCCAGGTCGGCGCCGCCGTTGCTTCCAACTGGGTTAAGGTCTCCTCTAATTGGGGTAACAGTCGCTCCAGCGCCGGTTTAATCTGGGCGGCTTCAAGGCGATCAAAGGGGGGCAGTCCTTCGCCCTGGAGGAAGGGATTTTCAGCGACAGTAGGCATTCGTTCCAAGATTAAGATTGAAAAAACTCCTTCCTAGGGTAGCGCCAATTTTCCCCGCCGGGAGTTCCTTAATG
>JAYKIZ010000368.1:0-3972 GCA_035285965.1 Cyanobacteriota bacterium
AGGTTTCCTTGCCCAGGGAAAATCCCCGGCTTCCCTCCGTCTATTGGATCTGGAAGGCGGCGGACTGGCAGGAGCGGGAATGCTACGACCTCTTCGGCATTATTTACGAGGGTCATCCTAACCTCAAGCGGATTCTCATGCCGGAGGATTGGGTGGGCTGGCCCCTCCGCAAGGACTACATTTCTCCCGATTTCTACGAATTGCAGGACGCCTACTAGGCTTCGTTGGGATTGAACACGATAGTCCAATTTCCTCAATGTTTTCTCACTCCCTCTCTTGGGAGCTACGGTGTGTACACAAGTGTCAAAACCCCCTCTAACTCCCCCTTGGCAAGGGGGAGAACCAGAAATCTTTGTTCCCTCCCCTTACCAAGGGGAGGGCTAGGGAGGGGTTCTTGAGGGAATTTCAGAAATTATTTTGGTTATGTGTACACGGTAGCCTTTAGACGGGGGATAGGGGGGAGCTTAAACTCGCTCTACCAGCGCCAACTGTCTGAAATCTGTTATCTGATATCTGTTAACTGAATAACCGTTCCCCTGGTTGCAAGCGCCGACCGTTGACCCAGTCCCAACCGGATTGGGGGCGTTTGCCGGGGAGTTGCACAGATCGCAGGAGTAAGAAACCGGCGCCGGTTTGAATGACGGGGCCGAGGGATTTAAAGCAAGCGACGAGGGTTCCTGGCTCGGTTGCCGTTGGAGGTAGAGTTAAGGCTTCTAAAGCGGCGCTTAAGTCCGGGGGCAAGAGGGGATAAGAGTCCGGCTCTAGGGGAACGGCGCTGAGGATTTTCAAGGTTTGTCCTTGCCACTGACTAAAACAGTGGGGATAAAAGCCGCGGATCTGGTGATGGAGGTCGAGGGCGGAGCGAGACCAGGAGAGGGCGAAATCTTCTTTTTTTAAGAGCGGCGCGTAGGTGGCCTGTCCGTCGTCCTGGGGTTCGGGGGTTAACCGCCCTTCCTTTAATTCGATTAGGGTTGTGATTAATAAGTCGGCGCCGATTTGGGCCAAGGTTTCAGCGACTTCTTCGGCGTTGGCTAAAAAAGGCGCGGCTAACGGCGCTTTCAACAACATGGCCCCGGTGTCCATGCCCTCGTCCATTAACATGGTGGTAATTCCGGTTTCCCGGTCGCCGCGACACAAACTCCACTGAATCGGCGCCGCGCCGCGATATTGGGGCAAGAGGGAGCCGTGGACGTTAATACACCCCAGCCGGGGCAGAGTTAAAACGGCGGGGGGCAACAGTTGCCCGTAGGCGACTACCACAAAAGCGTCGGCTTGGGTTTCTGATAACTTCGTCAAGGTTTCCGAACATTTCCGTAAACGGGGCGGTTGCCACACCGGAATTTGGGCTGCCGCCGCCGCTTTTTTCACCGGGGAGGGCGTTAATTGCGCCCCTCGACCCCGGCGTCGGTCCGGCTGGGTCACAACCGCAGTCACTTCCATTTCCGAGTGGTTTAACAGCGCCGTCAGGGTGGGAACGGCAAAGTCCGGGGTGCCAAAAAAGACAATTTTTAAGCTCATGGTTTAAAGCTCATAGCAAATCGTCCATCAGGGCTAAAATGTCCCGACTGGTCTGGGAGAGCAGAGCTTCCTCAGGACAGCGCCGACGATGGGCCTGCCAAAGATCCCGGAGGGCGATCAGTTTGAGGCTATTTTCCGTAAAGGTTTGAGCGATGGCCGTCGCGCCGGGGAGATAGCCCGCGGCGCCGAGATCCATCAGCGCCGAGCGCCGGAGTTGTAGCTCCGGCCCTTGCAAAGCTTGGATTAAGCGGTCGCCGTATTGAGGGTTCAGAGTCAGTTGATACAGGGCCCGAGCGGCGGCGTATTGAACTTTGGGGGCGAAATGGGTTAAAAACGGCTCAATTTCCGCGATGGTTTCAACGGCGCCGAGACTGCCCAGGGCTTCGAGAATCGCTTCGTAGGGTTGCAAAAGGTGGGGTTTATCCGGCGCGGTTTGGGCCTCCGCCACTCCCCCCGCCAGCAGAGCGGTTAGGGGCGCGATCGCCCGAGCGTCCTGAAGGTCTCCCAGGGCCCGGGCCGCGGCTTCCCGCACATAGTAGTCGTCGCAGTCAAGAGCGGAAATCAGAGGGGGAACCGCCTGGGGGTAGCCCAGTTTACCCAGGGCCTTGGCGGCGTTGCGTCGTAAAGGGTAACCGCCGTCGGGGGAACGGTCCGTTTCGTCCTCCAGGGCTAAAACCAACGACTCTAGGGCTCGAACGTCTTGACTCCGGCAATGGCCCAGCCACCAGGCCGCGTAATAACGGGCGCTGGTATCTTCGGTCTGTTGGAGGTTGGCTAGGGCCTGCTCCAGGGTGTAGAGGGGGGGAGAATCGCTCATTGCCGGCGCCGTTAAAGTCGCTGTTCCCAGTCTAGGGTATAGGGAGGCTCAAGCTCTTTCCCAGGGCGGATAAAAGCCCTTATCCCGGCGCCGAGCGCCCAGGAAAAGGACAATCCCGCCGGGATTAGGCTTTCCGAGAGTAGTACTCAACCACGAGGAGTTCGTTGATTTGCAGAGCGACCCATTCCCGTTCCACGACGCCATTGACCTTGCCCACCAGGGTATTTTTATCAAATTCCAAATGGCTGGGGAGGTTGGCGAGACCCGGAAATTCCATATTGGTCTGCACCAGTTGACGAGAGCGGTCTCGGTTGCGGACGCTAATCACGTCGCCGGGACGGCATTGATAACTGGGAATATCCACCGTTTCGCCGTTAACCGTGATGTGGCCGTGGTTCACCAGTTGACGAGCCGCGGGAATTGTCCCGGCCATGCCTAAGCGAAAGACCGTGTTATCCAGACGCATCTCCAGCAGTTGCAACAGCGCCTGACCGGTGGAACCCGTAGCCCGGCGAGCTTTCTTAACGTAGCGCACCAGTTGGGTTTCGGTGACGCCGTAGTTGAGGCGTAATTTTTGTTTTTCTTCCAGTCGGATGGCGTATTCCGAGCGTTTTTTACGGTTTTGACCGTGTTGCCCAGGGGGATAGGCGCGGCGGGGGGACTTACGGCTCAGACCGGGCAATTCCCCCAGACGGCGGACAATACGCAGACGCGGACCTCTATAACGAGACATATTGGAAAGCTAATCTCCTAATAAATGCTAGATCGGTGGGGCGATCCCAAAACTCTAATTATACCCTATTCTCCCAAATAGGCTTCAAGGACCCGGGGATTTTTTTGAATCTCCGCCGGGGCCCCCTGGGCCAGATTGCGCCCTTCCGCTAAGACCCAGACCTGGTGGCAGAGGGACATAATCACATCCATATTATGCTCGATAATCAAAAAGGAAATCCCTTCCCGGTTCCAGGCGAGGATATGCTCGCAAATCTGCCCAATTAACGTGGGATTAACCCCCGCGGCCGGCTCGTCCAGCAGGATTAACTTGGGTCGGGTCATCAGCGCCCGGGCCATCTCCAGCAACTTCCGTTGTCCCCCGGAAAGCGCCCCGGCGTAGTCCTGGGCCTTGGCTAACAGTCCAACGGAGTCCAAGATCTCCAGCGCCCGCTCCCGATTTTCCCGCTCCTGGCGCCGAATTTGCCCGGTCTGAAACCAGAGGTTAGAAAACTTTTCCCCTGTTTGCCCTTGACTAGCCAGAAGCATATTTTCCAACACCGTCAAGCGGGAGAGCACTCGGGCCACTTGGAAGGTGCGGATACAGCCCCGGCGAGCGATCCGGTGGGGCGGCAGACCGTGAATCGGCTCCCCTTCAAAGAGGATTTGACCCTGGTCGGGGCGGATAAAGTTGGAGAGCAGGTTAAATAAAGTGGTCTTACCGGCGCCGTTGGGGCCAATCAGTCCAGTAATACTCCCCGTTTGCACCTCAATATCGGCGCTGTCCACCGCCACCAGGCCGCCAAACTGTTTACAAAGGCCCTGGGCAAGCAAGAGAGGGGAAGCGTTCGTCGCGGTCATGGCTCAATTAAAAGGGGTTGATGTTATCGGCTTGCAGACTTGTGAGGTACGAGCTTCGACCCTTC
>JAYKIZ010000369.1:0-4612 GCA_035285965.1 Cyanobacteriota bacterium
ATCCCCAACCCTTTAAAGTGGACGTGCCCGTCCATTTGGAGGGCTTTTATCGCTACGCCCTGAACAATAACATTTCCATCACGCCGGGATTGATTTGGCTCCTAGCGCCGAACCAAGACCGGGGCAATGGTAGCGACGTTATTGGCGTCATTCGCACCACTTTTGTTTTTTAACGGTTTCGTTAACCCACAATGCCGACTTCTTCCCCCCATCGAAAAACCACTTGGTTTGAGACCCAGAAACGGCGGAAAAAAAATCCCTTTTTCCGTCTGCTCAGACACTCCTTTGGCTTCCGTCTGCTAATCGCTTCCCTCATTTCTCTAGGAATTTTAGGACTTGTCCATCGTTTTGAAACCTGCAACCAAGCTCAGTTTAGCGACGACTGCCTAAGCGCCCAATTAGGGGATGTAATTACCGTCGGCAACGTGGAGTCATTTAGTATTATCACCGCCGCCTGGATGTATATCCTCGAAAGTTCTAAGCGCAAACAGCAAAGCAATTTAGAAGCCTTAGAAATTATTAATAACACCCAAGGAAGACCCTACGCGATTGCTCGCATTGAAGCTCTAGAAATGGCCGGCGCGACGGGGATTTATTTTGATTATCTCAATCTAGAGGGCTGTAACTTAGAACAACTGGAAATTCCCTATACTCGTCTGCGTCACGCCAATTTAGCCGGCGCCGTTTTAAAAGGGGCGGATTTACGCTATACCGATCTGCAAAACGCGGATCTTAGTCAAGCGGATTTAACCGAAGCGAACTTAACCGGCGCCGATTTAACTCAGGCCAATCTAACCGGCGCCGACTTGACCGGAGCGAACCTAACCGGAGCTAATCTTGAGGGGGCGGATTTAACCTCAGCTCGTTTAGAAAACACTCTGTTACCCACTTCAGATTCCTCTACTTCCCCCAAGACTTAACCAGCTCCCTTGCTCAAACCCATGAGTTCTCCACCAGATCCTTACAATATGACCAACGAACTCGCCAAGGAACGCAACCGCGCCGCCGCGGAGCGGACTTTAATGGCTTGGATTCGCACCAGTTTATCTCTGATTAGTTTTGGTTTTGGTATTGACCGGGTGGTGGCCGCTATTCACGGCGCTTTTGACACCGGCGTCAACGCCTTAAATCTTTCCCGGATTTTAGGATTATCCTTCATTTCCATCGGTACCTTGGCGCTCTTAGCGGCGGCGCTGTCCCATCGTCAGGATTTAAAAAGAATTGAAAGGGGACATTTTACTTACACGCCTCGCTTATCTCTTAGTTTTATTGTCGCCATCGCCTTAATCGGAGTCGGCTTTTTTGCCTTTATCGGTATTTTAGTCAAGGGGAATTAAAAAAATTAACAATGGAATCTTTACACCTTTTAGAACATACCCTTGCCCAAATCGTTACCCTCTCTAAGTTTTGTCTAGAGATGGCTTCTGTTCTCTGCGTTATTTTAGGTTTTCTGCAAACCCTCCGCTTGGCTTGGCGTCTTAATTTAAGACCTAATCGTTTCCAATCTTTCAACACCCTCCGGTTACGTTTTGGCACTTGGTTGGCTTTAGCCCTCGAATTTCAACTCGGCGCCGATATTTTAGCCACCACCGTCGCCCCTAGCCTAGAGAGTTTAGGACAGTTGAGTCTAATTGCAGTGATTCGGACTTTCTTAAATTATTTTCTCAGCAAGGAACTGGAAGCAGAATTAAAGCTAGAAAAAGAAAAAACCAGTCTATCAAATCCAGAGGGTACGAGCTTTAAATCCTAGCGCAAACTCACCCCTAAATCCTTAATTGGCTGGGCATGACCTTCGCCAAAGTCATCATTGAGAAAATCAATATTGTGACCTTCGTGATTATTGGTTGGGTCTTCGCTGTTTTCCAATCAGGATTCGCCGTTGATTTAATCCTCGAAGGTCTGAAACGGGCTAATCTTCTGACTTAAGAAATAAGTTGCTTCTAAAATAGACCCTCCGCTTTCGCCTCAACTAACATTTGTCTCAAAGACTCCCGCCAATGGGGAGGATAAGCGCCGAGGGCGGCGGCGGTTTTTTCCCAGGAGAGAACGGAATAGGCCGGGCGCCGGGCGGGGGTGGGATAGGCGGAGGTGGGAATGGGTAGAACTTCCCCGACTTCCAGAACGGCGCCGAGGGCCCGAGCTTCAGCAAAGATAGCCGTCGCAAAGTCATACCAACTGGCCGCGCCGCTGTTGGTGAAGTGATAAATTCCCGTCGTCCGTTGGGGAATCAGCCGAGCCAGCGCCGAAGCGATATCCCTGGCCCAAGTAGGAGAGCCGACTTGATCGACGACAACTTTAAGCTGACGGCGCTCTTTGCCCAAACGAAGCATAGTTTTAACAAAATTGCCCTGACCGTAAACCCCATAGACCCAAGCCGTGCGGAGAATGAGGGCCTCGGCGCCGGTTTTTAGAATCGCCCGCTCCCCCGCCAGTTTACTTTCCCCATAGACTCCTAACGGCGCCGTAGGGTCGGTTTCTAGATAGGGCGCGTTTTTTTGTCCGTCAAAGACGTAGTCCGTGGAAATGTGGATTAAATAAGCGCCGAGGGTTTGGCTCTCCTCCGCCAAAATCTGGGGAACCCGAGCGTTTACAGCCCCAGCTAATTCCGGCTCCTGTTCCGCCCGATCCACGGCGGTGTAGGCCGCGGCGTTAACTACAACGGCCGGCGCTTGACTGTGTAGCAACTCCCGCAGATCCCCCTCCCGGGTTAAATCCAGTTGGGCGCGGTCGAGGGCGACCACCTCCCCTAGCGGCGCTAAAGTTCGCTGAAGTTCTTGCCCCACTTGTCCCTGGGCGCCGAGGAGGAGAAGTTTGGTCATGGTTATGGTTAAAGCTGGGGTTTCCCCCTAAAGTTCGCTTCTAAGGATCTAGCATGATTGCGGCGGCCTCTGTGGAACAAGCCCCCAACCTTGGGGGAATTGGCATCGGTTTTCCTCCAGAAGGGAGGGGCGAGGGCTTTCTCAAGGTTCTCTTAGGCTAAACTGGAACTTTAGCGTTTTCCGTCTGATCTATGCACAAAAGAATAGTCTTAGATTCCTCCCATGTCATGTATCGGTCAGAAGAACTTCTTCAGGCCGCCTCCAACCGCTACAGCATCACCGTCCGGGTGGCGGAGCGAGCCAAAAGGATTCGGGAAGAGCCGGACAACGACCTCTCCGACGATCCCCTGATGAAGCCGGTCATCCGGGCGGTGATTGAAATGTCCGACGAGATTACCCAACCGGGCATTATCCGAGATTAGACTCTTAGAACCAAAGAGAGGGAGATATGACGGGAAACCGCTGGCGGCGCCGATGGAGTTCTGGGGTCTTAACCTTGGTTCTAATCCTTTTCTTGCAGGGGGGTCTCTGGGCGCAGGCGCCGTCGGGAACGGTAGGAACCGTAGGAACCTTAACGGTGGAGCAAATCGCTCTGCAAATCTACGAACAACTGCCGGAGCTACCCAAAGAAAATAACTACCGCCGTCAGGACAACGGCGAGCCGGACCCTGACCATACCCTACTCAGCCGTTTGATTCGCTACCACCGGGATATTCAAAAGCGCCAAACCCGCTACCGCTTTGATTGGAAGTTGACCCTAGCGGACTATTTAGGGATTAACGAACCGATGGAGCCGGAGCGTTACCCCGGTAATTCCACCCTGCAAACCAATCCCCTAGCGACGGATACGGCGGCCATCCGGGCGCTGACCCGCCAACAGCGCCTCGCCCTGGTGGAACTGCTGGTGATCAACTACCATCCGCCCCAACCCAAGGCGGCGCCGAAACCCCAACCGACGACCCCGTCCCGACCCGCGACCCCGGCGGATCCCAATCGCCCGACTCTCTCCCAACCGGGGGACGCTCAACTGCTGCTTCCCTAGGAAAAATGGCTCAAGTCTGGCGCCGAGAAGGAAAGGGGTGGCGGGTAGCTTGGAATAGCTTGGCGCCCCAATACCCGGCGCTGGTGGGAGGCGAAGGTTGGGCGGTAGAGTTAAGGCAAGAAGAAGCTCAGACTTTAGCCCGATTATTGGCGGAAATCCGTCAGACCTTTCAAGATCTAGCGGAGCATATGATGGCGGAAGAGCGCCTCTGTTGCGAACTGGAGGGGGAAGGCATTTGGCTAGAGGCGGAAGGTTTAGTTACGGGTTATGAACTACGGTTTATCTTAACCACAGGCCGGGGTTTTGAGGGCTATTGGCCGGCGCCGACCCTAAAGGAACTGGAAGCGGCGCTGGCGATTTGTCCCGGTTTTTAGAGATTTTTATAGATTAATTAAAACGGCGCTACAGCGGGAGGAGGCTTAATGGCAAAGGTCTTAGCGGTTACGGAGGCGGTTAAAAGTCTGGCCCAGGCGGAGTCTCGCTTTGGGCTACGTCCAGCGCCGGAGGAGGCTTTTTTCTCGGAGTGGCGGGGTAATTTACCGGAGTTGACCGGGGCGGAACTGACTCATTTACAACGGTTACGGGAGCGGTTGCTCTACCATCGGGCCGGGGGAGATTTGCTGGAAGGCTCGGTGATGTTGTTAGCGGCTTCTCCGTTGTTGGAGTTGGCGGGCTTATACGATCCCCCCTTTCGGATGCGGGCCGAGGCGGCGGTCGAGGTGACGGTGGACGATGGCGAGGAGGTGTTGCG
>JAYKIZ010000370.1:0-6619 GCA_035285965.1 Cyanobacteriota bacterium
CCTCCGCCGTCAGCCCCAGTTTAAAGGCTTGATAAATGGCGAAAACCCGCTCGGGGTTAGGCGTCCGTAACTGGGAGCGAATTTGGGGAATGGTGGGCAGGGTCTCATTTTTATCGCAACCAAAGCCAGCCCGGCCGGTTTCCAAGGAGCGGAGCGCCTTTTGGAAGGATTCCTGGAAGGTGCGACCAATGGCCATGGCTTCCCCGACGGATTTCATCTGGGTGGTGAGAATCGGCTCCGAGCCGGGGAATTTTTCAAAGGCGAAGCGGGGAATTTTGGTCACCACATAGTCAATGGTGGGTTCAAAGGACGCCGGGGTCTTTTGGGTAATATCGTTGGCGATTTCGTTGAGAGTGTAGCCCACGGCTAATTTCGCCGCAAATTTAGCGATGGGAAAACCGGTGGCCTTAGACGCCAGCGCCGAGGAGCGGGAGACCCGGGGGTTCATTTCAATGACAATCACATCCCCATTGGCGGGGTTAACGGAAAACTGGATATTCGATCCCCCCGTCTCTACCCCAATTTCCCGAATAATGGCTTTGGAATAGTCCCGCAGGCGCTGGTATTCTTTATCGGTTAAGGTCTGGGCCGGCGCTACGGTGATGGAGTCGCCCGTATGCACGCCCATGGGGTCAAAGTTTTCAATAGAGCAAATAATGACCACATTGTCCGCCAGATCTCGCATCACCTCCAGTTCATATTCCTTCCAACCCAAGAGGGATTTTTCCACCAGAATTTGACTCACCGGCGACTGTTCCAAGCCGTAGGCCGCCATCTCTTCGTACTCTTCCTGGTTATAGGCGATGCCGCCCCCCGTGCCCCCTAGGGTAAAGGCGGGACGAATAATCAACGGGTAGGAGCCAATTTCATGGGCGATGGTTCTCGCTTCCTCCATATTATTGACCACCCCGGAAGGACAGACCGGCACGCCGATGCGTCCCATCGCCTCCTTAAACAGTTCCCGGTCTTCCCCCATTTCAATGGCTTCGAGCTTAGCGCCGATCAACTCCACGCCGTACTTTTCTAATACTCCAGTTTTAGCTAACTTCACCGCCAAATTCAGTGCCGTCTGGCCGCCCATAGTGGGCAACAGGGCGTCGGGACGTTCTTTAGCAATGACCTTCTCCACAATCTCCGGCAGAAGCGGCTCGATATAGGTGCGGTGGGCCAACTCTGGGTCTGTCATAATGGACGCCGGATTGGAGTTAATCAAGACGACCTCGTAACCCTCTTCCTTCAGCGCCTTACAGGCCTGGGTGCCGGAATAGTCGAATTCGCAGGCCTGCCCGATAACGATGGGCCCGGCGCCGAGGATAAGAATTTTGTTGAGGTCGGTACGGCGTGGCATAGACAATCCCTAGGAGATGACTGCTGGTTAATTGCCCCCCATTCTATCGGCTCTAGCGGCGCTGGCCCCCGGATTCCATATCCAGGTTTACTGACTTTCCCGGCGCCGGATCTGGGAGGAAAGGTGTGCTACAATCGACCAGTCAAAATCTTTTTTAGTTCAGATTAAATTTTATGGCTAATTCTGGCGTCTTGGGGGGAATGGCGGCGCTTTTATTAATGGTTCAACTGCCCACTCAAGCGGAAACTTGCGTCCCGCTCTCCCTTCTGGGCGGCGAAGGAAGCGAGGTGACGAAAACCGTTTCCGGCCCCACCATTCCCGCACCCTTTGGCATTAAAATTAAGCGGAATAATTGGAATACGGATTGGGCGGTTCCTGGGGGGAGAAAATTCAAAAAATTTGTCGCGACGATTATTTCCGAGGACGGAGGATCTTTTGACATCAGGATGTTCCTTAAGTATAGCGATCAAACCAATGAGGAATTTTTTAACCAAAATAGCCAACGTTTAGAACCGGGTCAACCCTTGAGAGTTGAAGCGGCGCCGCGACCGGAAGATAATCCCTTTTTGGTCAATGTTTTTGTGAATGGCTTGCCTGCCATCGGTAAAACCTATCGAGCGTCTGTTGCGGCCTGTTTATAATTTCATTATTTTCTAATGGCACAAATAAAACCTCAAACCCTGACCTTAGCTGAATTTTTAGCGCTACCGGAAGAGAAGCCGTCGCGGGAATATCAGGATGGACAGATTACCACTAAGCCCATGCCTAAAGGGAAACATAGCGCCTTGCAAACCGAGTTGTCCCTGATGATTAACGGGGCGTTAAAACGAGAAAGAATTGCTTGGGCCTTTACAGAGTTGCGTTGTACTTTTGAGGGGCGCTCCATTGTTCCCGATATTGCGATTTTTACCTGGGAAAATATTCCTCGCGACCAGAATGAAGAAATTGCCGATAATTTTTACCTTGCGCCAAACTGGACGATTGAAATTTTGTCTCCCGACCAAAGTCAAACAAAGGTGATTAAAAATATTTTATTTTGCCTGAATAATGGCGCAGAAATGGGCTGGCTCATTGATCCGAAGGAACAATCTATCTTTGTCTATCAACCTGGGCAATCGCCCGAAATTTTTGACGACCCTTCCTCACAATTACCGGCGCCGAGTTTTGCCCAAGCCATCGACTTAACCTTAGGAGAAGTGTTTGGTTGGTTAACCGCTTAAGATGGCGCCTTAAAAAACTCGATGATTCAGGGAGGGCATCTGTTGTCGCACTTGTTTCAAACGCCCTGGGTTAATTTCCGCCAGCGCCATGCCCGGCTCCTCCCCCGCGTCCGCCAAAATCATGCCCCAGGGGTCGATGATTAAGGCGTGGCCATGGGTGTAGCGGCGCTGGTAATGGCGGCCAGTTTGGGCAGGGGCCACCACATAGCAGGTGTTTTCAATGGCTCGGGCTTGAAGGAGAACTTGCCAATGATCTTTACCGGTAAAGGCGGTAAACGCCGCGGGAATAAACAGCACTTCGGCGCCCTGGGCGGAAAGATGACGATACAATTCCGGGAAGCGGACATCGTAACAGATGGAGAGACCGAGATTGCCAAACTCTTCGGAGCGATAAACGGGCGGATAGGCGGCGCCGGATTTCACCGTGTTGGATTCGCAATAGGTGTTGCCGTCCGGGACATTGACGTCAAAAAGATGAACTTTGTAGTAACGGCTTAGCTCTTCCCCCGTCGGCGCAACCAAGACTGCTGTATTATACGCTTTCCCCGCTTCCTCCGGCGCCGGCACGGGAAAGCCTCCGGCCAGAAGACTCACTTGATAGCGCCGAGCCATGGTCTGAATGAATTTCTCTGTCTGCGCGGCAATGGCTTCCGCCTGGGCGACCTTATCGGCTTCCGGCCCGAGAAAGGCGAAATTCTCAGGTAATCCCACCAGGTCGGCGCCCCGCCGCGCGGCCAGTTCAATCAACTCTTCGGCCTGAAGCAAGTTGCGCTCCAGATCGGGTTGACTGGTCATCTGGAGAGCGGCGACGAGGTAGGGTTTCATGGGATGGGGTCAAAATCGGCACGGTCTTCTATTTTATCGGGGGAAGGGCCGGTTTTATCTTCTCCCGGCGCTCCTAACGGGGTTCACTGAAATACTGCTATAGTCTTGATGTCGGATCGCCGCTAAGACGCTTTAGCTTGCCATGAAGATCCCCGAATTAATCGCCCTAGCCGTCAGTTTTGCCCTAGTCACCCTACTTATATTCGTCGGGCAAATTTACCTTTTCAGCGAGCCGGTTTTGCCCCTGACCATGACGGGGCGGGAAATTGACCTGTGGTTGGAGCAGATTCTTTGGCCAATGACCTGGATTCTCTACATAACCGGCGTTACCCTCAGCCTCATCTGGATTGCGCGGGGTCTGAGCGCTCGTTTTATCAGAGCTCGGGATGTTTTGCGAAACGGCCTCTGGTGGTGGCTCATCGCCATTCTCTTCTTCGCGGGAGGACTGCTTCTTTTCCTGTCGCTCTCTTGGTTCAACGGTTGGTTTAATCCCGACCTTAGTCTCGAACCGCTTTACTGGTTTCCTCCCTTTATTTTCCTGGATACCCTGTTGTTATTTTGGCTTCCCACGGCGCTGGCTTCTCCCCGGGCCTTTCGCTACCTGCCCCCCGGCGCTTTTTGGCTGCGGAAACTCCACGGGGGCTAAACGCTTTTCCTACCCCCATTTCTACCGAAGTTCTTCGCCAAAGCCGCCGCCCCCCGGCGTTTTGATTAATAACCGCTCCCCGGCGCCGAGGGAGAGGCTCGCGCAGGCGGGGAGGGGAATTTCCCGACCGTCGGCCCGAATGAGCCAATTTTCCCCCGGTTTTCCCGCCTCGCCCCCGGCTAATCCCCAGGGGACTGTCCGGCGCCGTTGGGAAAGAATAGACGCCGCGACCGGTTGACGGAACAAGAATTGACGCTCAACCCCGTTACCGCCCGAAAAACGACCCGCGCCGGCGCTACCGGGCCGGAGGGCGAAGCGCTCTAGCAGGACGGGAAAACGGCTTTCCAAAATTTCCGGGTCTGTGAGGCGAGAGTTGGTCATGTGGGTTTGCGCGGCGTCGGCGCCGGGGAAGGCGGGGCCGGCGCCGCTGCCGCCGCAAACAGTTTCATAGTACTGAAAATCCGTATTCCCAAACGTTAAATTATTCATGGTGCCCTGGCTGGCGGCTAAACAACCCAGGGCGCCGTAGAGACAGTCCGCCAACGCCTGGGCCGTTTCCACATTGCCCGCCGCCACCGCCGCCGGGTATTGGGGATCGAGGACGGAACCGGGGGGAATGATTAAGCGCAGGGGTTTGAGGCAACCCGCGTTGAGGGGAATGGGCCGGGAAACGAGGGTGCGGAAGACGTAGAGGACAACGGCTTGAACCACCGCCCTCGGCGCGTTGAAATTATGGTCTCCCTGGGGGGAAGATCCCGTAAAGTCTAAGACCGCTTCCCGGCGCTCGCGGTCGATTTCGATCTGAATGCAGAGCCGGACGCCGTTATCCAATTCCGTTTGCCAGCGCCCCGGGATTAACCGAGAGATCACCCGGCGGACGGCTTCTTCGGCGTTGTCCTGAACATGGCCCATGTAGGCCTGAACTTCAGCTAAACCCAATTGCTCCGCCAGCGCCGTTAAGCTTTCGGCGCCCCGTTGGTTGGCGGCCAACTGGGCCTGAAAATCCGCTAGATTCTGCCGGGGATTGCGGGCCGGGTGGGGGCCTGAGCGAAGGCGGTTTAAAATCGGCGCTTCTTGCAAAAGACCCTCTCGCAGAAGTAATTGGTTATCGAATAAAATCCCCTCCTCCCCAATCTCTCGGCTATCGGCGGGCATAGAGCCGGGGGTAACGCCCCCTAAATCCGCCTGGTGGCCCCGAGAAGCGAGATAAAAAAGGATCTCCGTTCCCTCCCGGTTAAATAACGGGGTCATCACGGTGACGTCCGGCAGGTGGGAGCCGCCGTTGTAGGGGTTGTTGGAGAGGTAACTGTCGCCGGGCCGCAGTTCGGCGCCCTTGTCCCGCATTAGGGCTTTAACGCTCTCCCCCATAGCGCCGAGGTGAACGGGAATATGGGGCGCGTTGGCCACTAGGTCTCCCTGGGCGTCGAAAATGGCGCAGGAAAAATCAAGGCGCTCTTTGATGTTCACCGAAGCGGCGGTTTTTTGTAAAACAATGCCCATTTCCTCGGCGATAAATTGGAAACGGTTGTTAAAGATTTCCAGACGGGCCGGATCGACTTTCAAAGTCCCTCTCCCCGGTTCCTGAGCCTGCCGAAGGAGGGAGAGGGATTTAGGGTGAGGGCTAAGCGCTGTTTTTTCTAGCAACAAATAACAGGGCTTCAGCCCGTCTTTCTCCTCCCCTAACCGAGCCTGCCAACCGGGTTCTAAAACGATAGTTCCCGTTCCTTCTAAAATCAGCGCCGGCCCGGTGACGAGTTGTTCCGGTCGGAGCGCCTGCCAGCGGTAAACCGGCGCCGAGAGCCATTGCCCCTGGGTATACATTGCCACCGGCTCTAGAGGTTCTCCATCCTGGGCGTTCGGCAATAGCAGAGGCTCCGGCGGCGTCGGCAGTTCCTCGATCCATTCCAAACTGATAGCGGCGATCTGGAGCGCCAGATCCGGTTGGCTAAAGCCAAACTGTCGGCGGTGCTCCGCTTCAAACCGGCGCCGGAGCGCCGCTAAATCGGGGTCAAAGTCTAAGCTCAAGGTCGTGTCGGCGCCGGGGTAGCGCAGTTCCAGTCGGCGCTTCCAGAAACCTCCTTCCGCTTGGGGCAACTGTCGGCGCTGTAGATTCTCAAAGTTTTGGGGGAGAGTTTCTAAGATCCCCGCCGTTAGGGGTAGATCTAAAGTTTGGGAAGCCAGAAGCCGGGCCTCCGCCAGCCCCATACCGTAGGCGGAAAGGACGCCGTGGTAAGGATGGAGAAAAACCCGCCCCATGCCTAGGCGCTCCGCCAACGCACAGACCGCCTGACCCCCGGCGCCGCCAAAGCAGGAGAGGGTATAGTCCGCCAGATCGTAACCCCGTTGCAGGCTAATTTTTTTAATGGCGTTGGCCATATTTTCTAGGGCGACGGTTAGAAAACCCTCCGCGGCGGCTTCCGGCGTAACCCTAGCGCCAGTCTCTTGGGCCATCTCCTCGGTTAATTGTTGGAATTTCTCTCGAACAACGGCGCCGTCTAGGGGTAAATTCCCCTGGGGGCCAAAAATCTGCGGGAAATAGCGCGCCTGTAATTTACCCGTCAGCAGATTGGCGTCCGTCAC
>JAYKIZ010000371.1:0-5741 GCA_035285965.1 Cyanobacteriota bacterium
GTCGGTAAAAAGGCGCCGCAGGAAATCTTGGCATACCCTCAATGCTATGGCGGTAGAATCAGCGAATTTTAACTTCCTCGGGGCCCACGACCCCCAATTGGTTCGTCTCGGCGCCTTAGCGGAACGGTATTTCTACGACGACCCTAACACCTGTTTAATCAAATTGCGGCAGTTCGCCGAACTGCTGGCCCAACTGGCCGCGGCTCGCACGGGCTTGTACGTCGCGGCGGAGGAAACTCAAGCGGATTTATTACGGCGCTTGAAGTTTGAACGGGTTATTTCCCAGGAAGTGGCGGAACTCTTCTACCAAATTAGAACAGCGGGCAACCGGGCCGCCCATGAGTATAGCGGCGATCCGCAATTGGCCCTGACCTTGCTAAAAACCGCCAGACAGTTGGGCCTCTGGTTCCATCGCGCCTTCGGCGGGGAAACCCGTTTCAAAGCCGGGCCTTTTTCGCCGCCTCCCAACCCGGCGGAGGCGACCCAGGAACTAGTTGCGGAATTAGAGCGCCTGCGGCGGGCCTTTGCGGAGAAATGTAGCGAGGCGGAGCGGGCGAGATTAGCCGCGGAGGAACAGGCCGGCGCCGCCCTCAGCGCCGAAGAAAGGGCCCGGCGGGAAGCGGAGGAAAAAGCGGTCTGGGAACAGTTAGCCCTGGAATCGGAACAGGCCCGCTCGGCGCTGGAAGCTCGGTTAAAAGCCTTACAGAGCGCCGCTGAGCAGTTGGCGCCCCAGGAGACCGCCGCCATGCTTCACCTGGCGGAGCAAGCGGCTTCAGAGATTGATCTGGATGAAGACGAAACCCGGGCCCTGATCGATCAACAGTTGCGGAACGCGGGTTGGCTGGCGGATAGCCGTAATCTGCGGCACAGCCAGGGCGTTCGGCCTGTTAAGGGGCAAAACTTGGCCATCGCCGAATGGCCCACCGCCAATGGTCGGGCGGATTACGCGCTCTTTATCGGCGTCAGTTGCATTGCTGTCATCGAAGCCAAGCGCCGACGTAAAAATGTGGCCGCCGCCATCGAGCAGGCGGAGCGCTACGCTCGGGGCTTTGAAACCGGCGCCGGCGCCGAGGTCGCGACCGGCGGCCCCTGGGGAGACTTTCAGGTTCCCTTTGTTTTCGCCAGTAATGGGCGCCCCTATTTAAAACAAATCGAAACCGCCAGCGGCATTTGGTTTCGGGACGTCCGCAAGCCCACCCGCCACCGCCGCGCCCTGATGGGCTGGCCCACCCCCGCCGGTCTGAAGGCCCAGTTAGGGATGGATAGCGAGACGGCCCATAGCGCCCTCCAATCAATGCCCTATCACTTTGGGTTTGACCTCCGTCCCTACCAACAGCGGGCGATTGAAGCGGTGGAAGGCGTCCTGGGACAAGAGCGCCGGGAAATTTTAGTGGCGATGGCGACGGGCACCGGCAAAACCAAACTGGCCATCGCTCTGCTCTATCGATTATTAACGGCGAAACGTTTCCGGCGGGTCTGTTTTGTGGTGGATCGCAGTTCCCTAGGGGAACAGGCCGGAGACGCCTTTGGGAGCGCGAAAATCGTCGGCGCTAAGACCTTCGCCGATATTTTTGGACTAGAGGGATTGGCGCAGATCACGCCGGAGTCGGAAACAAAGGCGCATATTTGCACGATTCAAGGGCTAGTCAAGCGGGTTCTCTACGCCAGGGAACCGGCGACGATTCCCCCGGCGGATCAATACGATTTATTGTTAATCGACGAATGCCACCGGGGCTATCTGCTAGACCGGGAAATGTCCGATAGCGAGTTGAGCTTCCGCAGTCAGGAGGACTACGTTTCTAAATACCGGCGGGTTCTAGAGTATTTTGACGCCGTTAAGATTGGCTTAACCGCCACCCCGGCTCTGCATACGGTGCAAATTTTTGGCGAACCCGTCTTTACCTACTCCTACCGGGAGGCGGTGATCGACGGCTTTTTGATTGACCACGAGCCGCCGGTGCGGATTGTCACCGCCCTCAGTCAAAGCGGCATTCAGTTTCGGGCCGGGGAGGCGCTGGACGCGATTTATTCCCCCACGGGACATCTAGAGCGCCGTTACGCCCCGGACGATCTCAAGTTTGAGGTGGAGGCCTTTAACAAAAAGGTGATCACCGTTCCCTTTAATCAGGCCGTCGCTAGGGAACTGGCCCGGCACATTGACCCCAATCTGCCAGGGAAAACCCTGATTTTTGCGGCCAACGACGCCCACGCCGATATTATCGTGGAGGAAGTTAAACGGGCCATGGCGGACGCCTACGGGGAAATCGAGGACAGCGCCGTTCGCAAAATTACCGGCTCGGTGGATCGAGTCAAGGACTTAATTCGTTCCTACCGCAACGATCCCCTCCCGAAAATCGCCGTGACCGTCGATCTCTTAACCACGGGCATTGATGTGCCCAGCATTGAAAACCTCGTCTTTTTACGGCGGGTGAATAGTCGCATTTTGTACGAGCAGATGTTGGGACGGGGGACTCGTCTCTGTCCCGAGATTGGCAAGGAGGTCTTTCGGATTTTCGACGCCGTGGATGTGTACAGCGCCCTCCAGTCTCTAACGGAGATGAAGCCGGTGGTGGTCAATCCCTCTATTTCCTTGGCCCAATTGTGGGAGGAGTTGGCCCGGGTCGAGGAGGAGCGCCATCAAGCCCTGATTCGAGACCAACTGGTGGTCAAACTCCGGCGCCGGTTGCGGGGGTTATCGGAGTCGGGGCAGGAAAGCTATCGGGCCCAGAACGGCGAAGCGCCGGAAGCGACCCTGACCCGTTTAAGGACGGCGCCCCTAGGGGAACTCACCGCCTGGGCGAAGGCGCGCCCCCGTCTCGGGGAAATTTGGGACAGTCTAGACCGAGAGAGCCAAGGGGGCTGGACGCCGGTTTCCCATCACGCCGACGCGGTGGTGGCGGTGACTCGGGGTTATGGATCGGGGCAAAGGCCCGCGGATTTTCTAGAGGACTTTACGGCCTATATTCGGGCCAACGTCAATGAACTGGCGGCCCTGACGGCGGTTTTGCAACGCCCGCGGGAGCTAACCCGGGCCCAACTGCGGGAGTTGCGGCTGGAGTTGGATAAGCTGGGCTACTCGGAGACTAATCTCCGTCGGGCCTGGAGCGAGTCGAAAAACGAGGACATCGCCGCCTCGATTATCGGTTTTATCCGCCAGGCGGCGCTGGGCGATCCCCTCATCCCCTATGATGAACGGGTTAAAAGCGCCGTCAGACGCATCCTCGCTAAACAGGCCTGGACCGATCCCCAGCGCCGTTGGTTAGAGCGCATCGGGGAACAGGTGGCTAAACAAGGGGTGGTGGATCGGGAGGCCCTAGACCAGGAACCTTTCCGGGCGGACGGGGGGTTCCAACGCCTAAACCGGATCTTTGACGGACAACTGGAAGCCATTCTGGGCGATATTAACGAGGAATTATGGCAAAGGACAGCTTAACGGGCGCGAGCGGCGTCACCGGCGATATTGTCGCCAAACTCTGGAATTTGTGTCATATCCTCCGGGACGACGGCATCACCTATAACGAGTACGTCACGGAACTGACCTATTTGCTGTTCCTGAAGATGCTGGCGGAGACGGGGCGGGAAGACCGCTTGCCGGCGGGCTATGGCTGGGGGGAATTGGATCGTCGGGAGGGGTTGGAGCAGTTGGAGTTTTACCGGCGCTTGCTCCTGGATTTGGGGAACCCAAAAACGGTGGTAGATCCGGTGATTCTGGCGATTTTCGCCGACGCCCAGACCCGTCTGCGGAAGCCCGTTAACCTCAAGGCGCTGACGGACGCCATTGACCGTCTGGACTGGTTTTCGGCCCGGGAGGAGGGTCTGGGGAATCTCTACGAGGGGTTATTGGAGAAGAACGCGGCGGAGAAAAAATCCGGCGCTGGGCAGTACTTTACGCCCCGTCCGTTGATTGATTGTATTGTGCGGCTGGTACAGCCCCAGGCGGGGGAGGTGATCCAAGACCCAGCGGCGGGAACCGGCGGCTTTCTGGTGGCGGCGGATCAGTATATCAAGTCGCAAACCGACGAGTTTTATACCCTGACGCCGGAGCAGGCTCATTTCCAGCGCCGGGAAGCCTACCGGGGGTTGGAACTGGTGCCGGACACCCACCGGCTTTGTTTGATGAATTTGCTTCTCCACGGCATTGAAAGCGCCGCGGACTGCGGGGATAGTCTTTCGCCGGACGGGGAGGCGTTGGGGAAGGCGGACGTAATCCTGACCAATCCCCCCTTTGGCACGAAAAAGGGCGGCGGTCGTCCCACCCGCTCGGATTTTTCGGTGACGGCGGAAACTTCGAATAAGCAGTTGGCTTTTATTGAGCATATTTATCGGGCCTTGAGGCCCGGGGGACGGGCCGCGGTGGTGGCGCCGGATAATGTGCTCTTTGAGGACAACACGGGGCGCCGACTGCGGCAACAGTTAATGGAACTCTGCGATTTGCATACGATTTTGCGTCTGCCGACGGGGATTTTCTACGCCCAGGGGGTCAAAACCAATGTCCTCTTTTTTAGTCGGGGGGTGAAGAACCGGGGCAACACGGAGGCGGTCTGGGTCTATGATCTACGGGCCAATATGGAGAGTTTTGGCAAGACTCGTCAGTTAACGGCGGCGGATTTTGCGGACTTTGAAGCGGCTTTCGGCGCCGATCCTCTGGGCAAAGCGCCGCGAGCGGATCTGGGGGAGGAGGGGCGTTTTCGGCGCTTTAGCCGTCAGGAAATCTCAGATCGCAACGACAATTTGGATATTAGTTGGCTGAGAGATACCGGCGCCGACCCGGAGGACGAGCTAACGACGCCGGAGGAGATCGCCGGGGCCATCGCGCTCCATTTGGGTAACGCCCTAGGGGAAATCGAGGCTATGATGGACGAGTTTGAAGGCGAACCTCTAACGAGGGCGCCGCAAGAAACACTTTAGGGGATCTTGACTAATGGAAGCGATTCGTAGCGTTCAAACAGTGGAAAATGGAGAAGTTCATCTCCAGTTACCCCAGCAGTTTTGGGGGCAAGAGGTGGAAATAATAGTTCTCTCTCTACCGCGACAATCTTCACAACCGGTAACGGGCAAGAGAAGTTTGCGGGGATGTTTAAAACAGTATGCAAACCCTGCATTAATTCCCCAAGAAGAAGAAGTCTGGTCAAGGAGTGCCGTTGAAAACTATGAGAATAGTTGACGCTAACATCGTTTTGCGCTATATCCTAGATGACCATGCCGAACTATCACCCACGGCAACAGAGATTCTAGAACAACAAACGGCACTCTTACCTATAGAGGTTGCCTGTGAGGTGGTTTATGTGTTACAAAAGGTTTATTGTATTAACCGAAAAGACATCCAAGAACAGCTTACTAGCCTACTAAATGAAAAGTTAATAAATATGGATAAGCCGTTGGTATTCTTAAAAGCGCTGGAGCTTTATTCGATAACTCGCCTTGATTTTGTTGACAGTTTACTTTGGGCGTATCATGTCATTGAACAACAAGAAGTTTTTACCTTTGATAAAAAGCTCAATAAATATATCGGCCAAACGGGTTTAAGTCTCGGAGCCGAAGGAGGGGAATGATGATTGCGCAGGTTCAACCGTTGTCAATGACGGCGCCGGAGTATCTGGCTTGGGAGGCGGAACAACCCTATCGCCATGAATACATCGAGGGTCAGGTTTACGCTATGGCGGGGGGAACTTTGCCCCACAATTACATTACTTTAAATGTTTATAGTCTTCTGCGTTCTCGCCTGCGGGGGACGGGGTGTC
>JAYKIZ010000372.1:0-11401 GCA_035285965.1 Cyanobacteriota bacterium
AACGCCCAAGGAACGGTGGATAGTTTAATCGCCACCCTCCGTAGTCGTCCCGATTTTGAGTTGGTCGCGGAAAATGGCCCCGTGATTCTCTTCCAGCGCCGATGAAACCCGGACTTCGTTTTTATCCCTGGGCCAGCGGGGGTTTAATTTTGGCAAACTTGGCTTTTTTTCTCGCTACCACTTTAGAGGGCGGCGCCGACAATGCGGAGACCTTGGAAAAACTCGGCGCTCTCAGTACCGGTCTCTGGACTCGGGGGGAATGGTGGCGGGCGTTGAGCGCCAATTTTTTACACTTCGGCTGGCCCCATTTGGGGATCAATTTACTGGCTTTGGGGATTATTGGAACCCTAGCGGAGCGCTATTACGGGTTTTGGAAGTTTTGCTTCCTCTACTTCGGCGCCGGAGTCGGTACGATGGTCGGCATGGGGACCTGGTTTTGGCTAACCGGCCAGCATCAGCACCTTCTGGTCGGCGCTTCGGCGGCTATTATCGGGGCGCTGGGGGGGTTAATCTGGATTTATTTTCGCCAGTGGCAAGCCTACCCCAGCGCCTACTATCGCAACCGCTTGTGGGGTCTGGGCGTCATCATTGCCTTCCAGTTTTTGCTGGATAGCCAGATGCCTCAGGTAAGTTTGGAAAGTCACGCCCTGGGTTTGGCTTTGGGTTTACTCCTCGGCGCGGCTTTGCGTAGTTGACGCAGAGATCATAGAGTCTGGCTATCGTCTTCCGGTTTAAAAACCAGACGAGGGCTGAGCGGAGCGCCGTCCTGAGCTTGCCGAAGGGCCGAAGCCCGACACTTTAAGCAATACTGTGTATTTCAGGTAACTAAACGCCGCAATACGAACTATTAAGTAAAATAAGTAATCCGACTTTGTAAAATGTTTTATCCCTCAATTCTTTTCTCTATAGCTCTCAATGCTTATATTCCCCACGGTCATTGTTACCTGTGGCAAACACCTCTCGTCTGGCTCCATGTCGTCTCTGATTTCTTGACCGCTATCGCCTACTATTCCATCCCGCTAACCCTGTTATATTTTCTTCGGAAACGTCAGGATATTCCCTTTCCTAATATTATTATCTTATTCAGTGCCTTTATTTTATGTTGCGGCGCCACCCATATTTTGGAAATCGTGACTCTCTGGTATCCGATTTATTGGGTTTCCGGCGCCGTTAAAGCCCTAACGGCAATCATTTCGGTGATTACGGCGATTGAGCTTGTTCACATTATTCCCCAGGCGCTAAGCCTCAAATCTCCTAAGGAATTAGCGGCGCTCAATCAAGCGCTAAACCAGCAAGTGGAAGAACGTCAAACGGCGGAGTCGGCGCTTCAAGAACTGAATCTGACCCTAGAAGAGAAAGTGCGAGAGAGAACTCAAGAGTTAGCCCAAATTAATCAAGAACTTGAGCGAGAAATTGAAGATCGTAAAAAAGCGCAGAATTTTATTAAACGCATTATTGATATTACCCCCAATATTATTAAAATTTATGATCTTAATTCTTGTCAAATGATTTACACTAATCGTAATTTAGCGGGTGTTTTAGGTTATTCTAATGGGGATACTGAAGTTATAGAAAACGACTTAATTCCTAGCTATATTGACCCGGAAGACGCGCCCAAAGTGAAAAAATTTGTAGAAAATGTCGCAGCGTTGGAAGATGATCAATATTTAGATTTTGACTATCGGGTTAAAACCAGCGCCGGAACGTTTCGCTGGCTCTCTCAACGAATCGCCATTTTTGAGCGAGGAGAAGACGGTAGCATTCAGCAAATCATTACTGTTTGCGAAGATATTACGGAGCGGGTTGATGTGCAGGCGGCGCTGAAGGAGAGTCAGTATTTTATCGAACAAGTCGTTAATTCTTCGCCGCAAATTCTCTATATTCTTGACCCCGTTAATTGGAAAAATCTCTATATTAATCGCCAATCTTTAGAAATGTTGGGTTATCCGCCTCAACAATTTCAGGACGGCGATTCCGATTTTTTACTCCAGCTTCTTCATCCCGAAGATTTACCCCTCATGCGCCAGAATAAAGACTTTTGGCAAACGGCTAAGGATGGGGAAGTGCTGACCACCGAATACCGAATGCGTCACCAAAACGGCGCTTGGCGTTGGTTGCGCTCCCGAGAAGTGGTTTTTGCCAGAAATGAGCGAGGGCAGGTGGTCAAAGTGCTCGGCACCGCTCAGGATATTAGCGATAGCAAAGCTCAAGAACAAAAACTTTACCAGCAGGGGCGCCGAGAATCGCTTCTGCGAGAAATTACGCAACGGATTCTCCAGTCCCTAGAATTACCCATTATTTTCAACACGGTTGTCCAGGAAATTCGCCATTTTCTCCAAGCGGATCGAGTAGCCATTTTCCAGTTTGAACCGGAAAGCTTTTTTGAGCAAGGCACTATTGTAGCGGAATCCGTTGTTCACCCCTTCACCTCCACCCTCAATAGCGTGCTTCAGGAATCCTGTTTTAGTCGCAATTATGCGCTGAAATACCAACAAGGTCGGATTCAGACCGTTTCCGATATTTATCAATCAGACTTGCTTCCCTGTCATATTGACTTTCTAGCCCAATTTCAAGTCCGGGCCAATTTAGTCCTCCCCCTGATTAGTAACCACGGCCTCTGGGGTTTGCTCTGTATTCATCAATGCTCCCAAGCTCGCACTTGGCAGGAAACAGAAATTAATCTCCTTAAACAAATCACGAATCAATTTGAGATCGCTATTCAAAAAGCTAGTCTCTATAAACAAGCTCAACAGGAACTGGCTGAAAAGCAAAAACTATTTTTACAGTTAACCAATGAGTTAGAGCAGAAGAAAATTCTACTCAAAGAAATCCATCACCGAGTTAAAAATAACCTGCAAATTATGTCCAGTTTGCTATATTTACAATTTAGTAAAGCCTCCCCAGAGATCCAACAACTCAGCGAAGATTATCAAAACCGGATTCAATCCATGGCTCTGATCCACGAGCAACTTTATCGAAGCGAAGACTTGGCGAATATTAATTTTGAGCAGTATCTCCAAAATCTTACCTATCATATTTTTCAAAGCTACGGCGTCGAACCTGGAGCGATTACCCTAACTCTGCGGGTTAACTCCCTGACCGTTCCTTTAGAGCAGTCCATTCCCCTGGGGTTGATCGTGCAGGAATTGGTTTCTAACGCTCTCAAGCACGCCTTTCCCCAAGGCGCCGGAGAAATTAGCATCGAACTAACTCCCCAAGCGGGGGCGCTGTGTCTAACGGTGGCGGATAACGGCGCGGGACTGCCCCCGGAAGTGGATTTGGCCAATTCCGACAGTTTAGGTTTACAGTTAATTTATAGTCTGACGGAGCAACTTCAGGGAGAACTCACCTACACAACAGGGGAAGGTTGCCAATTTAGGATTCTTTTTCCTAACTGATATTAAATTAACGCTAAAATAAACTCAGCACCAGTCAATCCATCGCCCTATGTCTTCTAAAAAAGTGCTCATTGTTGAAGATGAAAGATTAGTCGCTCAACATATTTCCCAACTCCTCAAAACTAACGGCTATGAGGTTTGCGCCATTGCCTCCGACGGCGCCGCGGCGCTGAAAAAAGTGGCGGAACTCTATCCCGATTTGATTTTACTGGATATTCGCATTAAGGGCGAGCTAGACGGCGTCGAGGTGGCGGAGCGTCTGCAATCTCTCTATCATATTCCCATCATTTATCTCACCGCTTTTTCCGATACGGAAACCCTAGCTCGGGTTCAGAAAACCAATCCCCTGGGCTATGTGATTAAGCCCTTTCGTCGAGAACAATTACTCACAACGGTCGCCATCGCTTTGACCAATCATTCTCAACAGAGCCAAGCGCCGGAAACTCCCCAAAGCGCCGAGACGTCCAGCGCCGTCCATCCCCGTTTGCAAAACGCTTTAGCTTATATTCAAGAGCATTTAGATCAAAGTATTACCGTGGAATTTATTTCCGGCGCTTTGGGCATGAGCGCCGCCTACTTTTGTCGTTTATTTCAAAAGGAAATGGGCTGTTCCCCCTATCAATTTATTATTCAGCAACGAGTTGAGCGGGCTAAAGCGTTGCTCCAACAACGGGATCTCTCTATTAGCGATATTGCTTTACAATGCGGGTTTACGTCCCACAGTCAGCTCAATCATCATTTCCGTAATTTGGTAGGATTAACGCCCAAGGAATACCGACATCGTTAACCCATGACTCTGACCTTTGAAGAAGCCCTCGACCAAAGCCAAGCTCTTCTGGACGCCTTGGATGCCGACAACCTAACGCCGGAGGCGCTACAAACTCAAGTAACCCGACTGGTTGCCAGCGAAAACGGCGCTCGGGGCTTTTTTGTCACCTATTTAACCAGCGATAGCGCCGGCGCCGACCAACCCGGGCCGGAACTCCTCCGCTCCCTCGCCAGCGCCCCGGAGATTGTGGGGGAGTTATTGGTTAAAAATTTAGCGATGTCCTCCGCCATGGCGATTTTCCATCGGCGCCAAGGGGACGACAGCGCCGCCCAAGGCTCCCTTCGGGTCAAAGCGCGAACCCAATATTTAATCCAAGCTCTGGCCCTACCCAATCTGGACGCTAAAATTCGCCAACTCCAGACCAGTCTCCAGAACGGCGCCGGGGAATACGGAGACTTTTTAACCCGCTGGGGCTACGACGCCGAACAAAAGCGGGCCATCGGGGCGGCGCTGGCGGATTTAACGGCGGTTTCCTAGACGCCCGCTCTTCCCAGGGGGGACAAATTTTGGTAGCTTACAGAAACGTCGTTCCATAACAAGCTCCCCCCTTGATCCTGATTAGGAGAACTTTAAAAATGGTTATTCTGTTTCAAATCGCTCTTGTCGCCCTGGTGGCCTTTTCTTTTCTGATGGTAGTGGGCGTGCCAGTGGCCTACGCCTCTCCCCAAAATTGGGATCAATCGAAGCCTCTTCTTTACCTCGGCTCCGGCATCTGGGCGATTCTGGTGATTCTGGTTGCCGTGCTTAACTTTTTCGTGATTTAACCGCAAGCCTTTTTAATCCATGACCACCTTTGAGGGAACTTTCGCGGGGGTTTCCCCTCCCCTGCGCTTCGCCATTGTCATCGCCCGTTTTAACGATTTGGTGACAGATAAACTACTGGCGGCTTGTCAGGATTGTCTGAAGCGCCACGGCGTCGATGTGGATCCGACGGGTTCCCAGGTGGACTACGCCTGGGTGCCGGGCAGTTTTGAAGTTCCCCTAGTGGCTAAGCAATTAGCCCTCTCCAATCGCTACGACGCCGTTATTTGTCTCGGCGCCGTCATTCGGGGCCAGACGCCCCACTTTGACTACGTGGCCGGGGAAGCCGCCAAGGGCGTGGCCGCGGTGGCTCTGCAAACTGGCGTCCCCGTTATTTTCGGCATTTTAACTACCGACACTCTGCAACAGGCGCTGGAGCGGGCGGGGATTAAGGGCAACCACGGCTGGCACTACGCCCTCAACGCCCTAGAAATGGCCAGCTTGATGCGGCAACTGCGCTCGGACTTGCCCCTGGCGTAGATCATGATTCCATCAGCCCCCTAAATCCCCCAATTCTGGGGGACTTTGAACTCAGAAAAACTCTGAACTCCCCCCAAAGTTGGGTGGCTGGGGGGGCTAAAGGAGTTGTGGGCCAGCGCCGTCAAGTTCTGATAACTGATATCTGATATCTGAAGAAACCTGCCCTAGAATGGGGACTGTCCGATGATCCTTCCCTAGCGAATACTTGCATTCAGGAGTTGTGAGCCATGTCTGATCTCAATCGGGGCATTATGAAATTCGACGGCGCCGATAAACCCGTAGCGGTGGCGCTCTCGGCGGCCCTGGTTCTCGGCGCGATTCTCGGCCTCATCGTTTGGGCGCTCAAAGTCGCCTACGTTGTGGGTTAATCCCAGTCTATGACTGTCCCCGCCCCCGAACCCCTACGCCTCAGCACCCGTCTGGCCTATGGGGCGGGGGATTTTGGCCCGGCGGTAACGGCCAATATTCTCGTTTTCTATCTACTTTTTTTTCTCACCGATGTGGCGGGCCTCTCCGCGGGTTGGGCCGGAAGCGTCCTCATGGTGGGTAAAATTTTCGACGCCATTAACGACCCCATTGTGGGGGTCTTCAGCGACCGCAGTTTCACCCCCTGGGGGCGCCGTTTGCCTTGGATACTGGGGGGCGCTTTGCCCTTTGCCTTAATTTTCCTCGCCCAGTGGTGGATTCCTCCCTTAGCGCCCTGGGGGTTATTTCTCTACTACCTCGCCATTGGCATTGTTTTTAACCTGTTTTACACCGTTGTTAACTTGCCCTACACGGCGCTGACCCCGGAATTAACCCAGGATTACAACGAACGCACCCGCCTCAGTAGCGTCCGCTTTATTTTTTCCATCGGCGGCAGTATTTTATCCCTGATTCTCTATATCCTCATCGCCTCGGATTTACCGGAGCGACCCAAGGCGCAGTTTTGGCAGTTGGCAGAAATTTTGGCGCTGTTGGCGGTGTCCTGTCTCCTCTGGTCGTCCCTCACTCTCCGGGAACGGGGGCGCCGGCCCTTTCTGGCGCCGGCTCAACGGCGGATTTTGTCCTGGGGTCTTTTTGTCCTGGGCGGCGCTTTAGGGGTTTTAATCCTGACGGGTTTAAGCGCCTGGTCAGGGCGTAAGGCTTGGCTCTTTGGCGAATTTTTACTCATGGCTATTGTCTTGACCTGGGGCTATACCCTCAGAGATCGGCAAGTGGAACCCCATTTAGCCGTTCAAGCGCCGCCCCAAAGCGGAGCGAATTTACCTTTTCCCCAACAACTGCGGATTGTCTTTCAGAACCGGGCCTTTTTATTTGTGATCGGCCTTTATCTCTGCTCCTGGCTGGCGGTGCAGTTAACGGCGTCCATCTTGGTTTATTTCGTCGTTAGTTGGATGCGCTTGAGCGAGGGGGAATCGGGGCTGGTGGCGCTGGCGGTACAGGGCACGGCGCTGGCGATGCTTTTGGTTTGGCAGCGCTTAGGGCGCCGTTTAGACAAAAAAGCGATTTACATGGCGGGAACCGCTATTTGGTTGGTGGCTCAAACGGGACTCTGGCTCCTGCAACCGGGACAAACCGGCGCTATGTACGCGCTAGCGATTCTGGCGGGGTGCGGCGTTTCCGTAGCTTACCTGATCCCTTGGTCGATGATTCCCGACGTAGTGGATCTGGACGAGCTGGAAACTGGGCAACGGCGGGAGGGGATTTTCTACGCCTTTATGGTGCTGTTGCAGAAAATTGGTCTGGCGCTGGGGTTGTTTTTGGTTGGGCTAACCCTAGAATGGGCCGGTTTTATTCCGCGTTTGCCGGGGAAACCCATTCCCATTCAACCCGACGGGGCGCTGTTGGCCATTCGCTTTGCCGTGGCGCCGCTTCCGGCCTTCTTTTTACTACTGGGATTGATTTTAGTCTTTTTCTACCCCCTGACTCGGGAAGTCCACGGCGAGATCCGGGCCCAGTTGGCCCAGCGCCGGGAGAACGCTTAGAACTGATCAATCGCCACCTGTTCCGTCCCCTCCGCCAGCGCCGTTAACAGGGCCTCCAGAGCCGCCTGGAGCAAACTCTCCCCCGATAGCCCTTGACTGGGAATGGCGCTGACCACCCCGAAGCTGAAAGTGATTAATTCCGTAGCGTCGAGGGCCGAAGGCGACAACGCCCGCCGCAGGCGCTCCAACACCTTGAGGGCTCCGACCTGGGGCGTGTTGGGCAACATCAGGGCGATGATGCCGTCGCCAAAATAAGCGGAGAAATCTCCCGGCCGGTGAACGGTTCGTTGCAGGGTTTCCCCCAAACGAAGCATAAGGGAATTATCTTTCTGCGACCAAAGCTTCTGTCGGGCTTCAAACTGATCCAACTTTACCAAAATCAGAGACAAGGTGGCTTGGGCGCCGTCGCCCCAGAGAATCCTCTCCCGAGCGGAACGCCGCCATTGTTGCTCTAGAGCTTCTTCCAAACGAAGACGGTTAGGCAGACCTGTCAGGGGGTCGCTGGCGGAGGCCAGACGTAATTCTTGATTGACCCGATTCAGATTGGACTCTAGCGCCTGGGCGTCCGTCAGAATTTGCCCCAATTGGCGCTCTTTTTCCGCCAAACTATGGCGGAGGCGCTGGAGGGTTAATTGCTGGTCAATACGAGCCAAGACCTCCGCGGGCGGGTAAGGCGCCGCTAGGTAATCCGCGGCTCCCGCCTGATAAAGACGGGTAACGAGTTCCGGCGCGACGGCGCTTAGCAGGAATAAAACGGGAATGGGCGGCTCCCGCTCCCCCAACACCTGACAGAGACTAAAACTATCCAGATCCAAGTTTGGAGCTAATAACGCCAAGTCTGGCGCGGCCTGGGCGAGAAGATCCTCCAACTGATAGGCCGAAGTCACCCAGTCCACTCCATAATCCTGAGAGCGGAGTAGGGACACTAATGTCTCAACGGTCTCTTCCAGGGGAGCCGCCAGCAGAAGGCGGGGGGAGGCGGGTGGCTTATTCATCCGGCTCAATGGTGCTACTCAACCCATGACTGCGGAGGGTTTCGCAGTAAAACTCGGCGTGCTCCAACTCACAGGTAATCACCAGCGCCGTGCCGTTAGTGTGGGCTTCCATCATAATGTCCACCGCCTGGGGCTGGGTCATTCCCGCCACGGTCTGCATCAACACCTGAACCACATACTCCATGGAGTTAAAATCGTCATTGTGGAGCAGAACCCGATAGCGCGGCGCCGGTTTGCGGATCGTTGCCGTAGCGCCGGCGGGTCTTTCGAGAACTTCGGTGGACATAGGCGACCTCCTTAAGGTAAGGGTAAACAGGGGGATGTATGAGAAAATGTTATCAAAGCTTTTCCGAAGATAGTTGAAAACTAAAGTTAATTTCCCCTCGCTTTCCTAGCCTAAACTGGAAAAGAACTCGCTGGCGGATAACGCCTTGATCACGTTCTATGACTTTAGCTCCCCAGTCCGCCCCTGTCCCTTGGTGGGTGGAGCGCTGGCTCCAACTCTTAGACTCCTACCGCTTTAAAAAGCGCCTAGAGCGGGCCCGCAATTACGCCAGAGAAGGTAACGTTCTGAGCTTAGAATTTGACGGCGCCGAATTAGTGGCGGAAGTCCAGGGGAGCGAGGCCGCGCCCTATCGGGTGAGGCTCTGGCTGGATGCCTTCAGCGCCGAGGATTGGGACTATGTCCTCGAAACCTTAGCCAGCAAAGCCTTTTTTTCGGCCCAACTGCTAGGGGGGCAACTGCCGGAGCGGGTGGAGCAGGCCTTTATTCAAAACGGCCTCAGTTTATTTCCCTACAATTTGGGGGAAGTCCAAGCCCAGTGTAGTTGCCCCGACCAAGCCAATCCCTGCAAACACATCGGCGCCGTTTACTATCAATTAGCCGAACGTTTTCAGGAAGACCCCTTTATCATCTTCCAACTGCGGGGCCGCTCCCGGGAAGAATTATTAACCGCCCTGGGTCGCCGGCGCCGGGGGGAAGTTGCCAGTGCGACCCCAGAAACCTTCAGCGCCGTTTCCCCCGGAAGCGACGCGCCCTTTTGGGACTACGACGCCCCTCTGCCCCCGGACTTGGTGGCGCTGGCTCCCTCGATTCCCCTGCCTAATCCCTGGGAGCGTCTGGGATCTTTGCCCCTTCCCTACGAAACGGAGCAGGAGATTAAAAACGTTTTAGCGGCGCTCTGGCCCTTGGTTCAGGAGCGGATTTTAGCCCAAAGTTTAGGGGAGGCTGGGGGATAAGGGAAGAAAGTTTAAGCCCCCTTACTTGCCAAACAAGACTTAAAAATTGGGTTAAGATCCCAGCCCTCTAGGGACGACTTTGTGCTAGAGTCCCCCTAGTCGCCGGAGACGCTCGGAGACTCTAAACGGCTATGGAGAGACGATAAGACTCCCAGAGGAGCAAGTCTGATTACAACGTCAACCCTATTCAGCGACCAACGCCTAATCTTTGGGTGGAGGCGCGGCGACAATAACAACGAGGTTGAGGGATATGTCCCAAGGAAAAGAAACGGCTATTTTGATTTCCGCTCTAGCCATTACCAGCGCTTTGGTGGCGGGCGGCGGTTGGTTTCTGACTCGGCAACTGTCCGGCGACGGCTCTCCGCAGGGCGCAACGCCCGAGACCCTACCGCCGCCGCCCTCGCCGGCTCCGGCCATCGCTTTGGCTAAACCGGAGCGAGTTCCCGCCGGAACTACGGTGCGGATTGACGGCTCCACCAGTATGGTCAACATCAACGAAGCCCTCAAAAAAGCCTTTACCGCCGCTTTTCCCGGCGCCCAAGTGCAAACCCAAGCTAACGGATCCGATAAGGGAATTTTGGCGCTCCTCACCGGACAAATTGAGTTAACCGCCAGTTCTCGTCCCCTCAACCCCCAGGAACAGGCCCAGGGATTAACGGCGGTGCCCGTCGCTCGGGATCAAATCGCCATTGTCGTCGGGTTAGACAATCCCTTCCAGGGGAGTCTCTCTGTTCAACAGGTGCGGGATATTTTTCAGGGGAAAATCACGGACTGGAGTAAGGTGGGAGGGCCTGCGGCGCCGATTCAGGTCATTAATCGTCCCCCCATTAGCGGCACTTATCAAATGTTTCAAAGTCTTGTCCTCGGCGGCGCCGCCTTTGGTCAGGGCCCCAATTTTACCAATCTAGAGCGGGACGCCACCACCCCGCTCCTCAGGGCGCTGGGGAAACACGGTATTGGTTACGCCACCTACATTCAAACCGCCCAACAGCAAACGGTGCGGGTCTTAGCCATCGATAATGCCCGCCCTAGCGACCCCGCCTATCCGCTCCAGCGAGAACTGTTTTATATCTATAAAGCGCCGCCCACGGAACCGGTGAAGGCTTTCCTCGGCTTTGCCATTTCTCCCGAGGGTCAGGCGGCGCTGAGCCGGATTCAATAATTCAATGGTTTAAACTCTGACTTAATTTCAGTAAAGTCGCTAACTCGGAACGAAACGAGGGACTGCTCCTGCTTCCCGCCGTTCAGAGATTGGATCCCGGCTTCAATGAGATCTTTAAAACTTGTAGCATTACTCATCCGGCGCTAGGGGGGTCAGAAAAAAACCTGCTTTTTGACTTTAGCGGCCCTGGGGTTCTTGCGGGAAGCTTTCAGAATCGGCGCTGGCCTCCGCCGGATGGCTCCGGTATCTTGAGCGGCGCTCTATATAGATAAGCCTGAGCGACAGACGGCGCCGTCTATGAAGACAAGATGCTGGCTGAGCGTAGCCGAAGCCAGCGGTTGAAAAAAAGTTTTGGGAGCCGAAAAGCTTACAGGGAGGGGGATTGAGGGGAACGGAGGGGGACGGAGAGAAAAAAGATTTGGAAAAGGGGTTGACTTTCTAGGGCGGGTTGCGTATATTGATAAATGCGCAGTCGAGAGCGAGAGCGACCGAAAGCGCCCCGAACCTAGACAAATCAATAGTTTGAAAGA
>JAYKIZ010000373.1:0-5234 GCA_035285965.1 Cyanobacteriota bacterium
CGCCAGACAAACCAGGCCGTGTAGCCTAGACCAATCAGTTGGAGCATCGGCGCCAGGAGGGGAATATCGTCGATGGCGTCCAGCACCGCCACTAAAATTTTGACGCTAATAATGCCGAGGAGAATAATGCCGAGGGAAACGAGGGGTTGTTTGTTGTCGGCGAAGAATTGACCCGTCAGTTCGGGGATTTTGCCCACAATGTCCCAAACCGGTTGGAGCCATTCTTGCCAAGCCTGCTCGGTAATGGGGCCTTTTTTGCCTGGGGCTAGGGAGCCTAGGTCGGTTTTGAACCCAGGGACAGTCGTCTTTTGTTCAGCGTTGGATTCCATCTGCAACCAGTCCTTTTCTTAAAAATGAACGTTTAGCGCCCGCCATAGCCCCCATTTGGGAATCTACGGGTTAGCTTCTGCCCATCTTATCAGACCCGTTCCGTAGGGAGATCGGCGCGGCTGGATTGCTCGCCTTTAAACCTGGGCCAGCGACGGCTCGGCGGTTAGAACAGGGAGGGACGGCGCTGAACGGCAGAGGATTTCCACGGAATTGTTGGGGCTTTCAATCAAGGTCACTTTCTCCAACTCCACCCCCAGATCCCGCGCCGGCGCTTGAAGAAGCTGGGCGATGTGGAGGGCGATGTTTTCCGCGGTGGGCACGATAGCGGCGAAGTAGGGAATGTCCTTATTTAAAAAGGTGTGGTCGAAGGGTTCCACCACCAAGTCCTTGACTAAACTCTGAAGCGCGTCCAAATCGACGATCATGCCGGTGCGCTCGTCCATAGCGCCGGTGACGCTCACTTCTAGATGGTAATTATGACCGTGGCCGTTAACGCGGGCGCATTTGCCGTAAATTTCGCTATTCTGATCCAGGGTCAACTCCGGCAGAGCCAGACGGTGGGCGGCGCTGAAGTGGGTTTTAACGGTGAGGGTAGCTTGCATGGAGACTCCAGAGTAATCGACCCACAATTCGGGGTGTTCAAAGAGACGAATTTTAGCGAGGGGCAGATGGGGCGCCAGGCGGCGCCAGATACTTTGGGCAATACATTCAGTAGTGGGGAGAGTCTGCTCAAACTCGGGCCAGACTTGATTTAAATAGCTGTAGTCCAGTTGGCTCGTGACTTCCCGTTGGATCACCCGCTTAACCGTGGAGAGGTTTTCCACCATGCCGTACTGGTCAATCTCTCCCCAGAGGGAGACGTAGAGAACGTAGTTATGACCATGACCCGGAAAACGACTGCCGGCGCCGAACTGGGCGAGGTTTTCTTCGGGCGTCAACTCCGGCAACCAATAGCGGTGACTGGCGGAAAATTGGGCCCGGCGGTGGATAAGACACTGCATGAACTTCTTTATGAGTCTGAAGATTAAGTTTTGTTACCGGCGCTCTTTAACCATAACTCAAGGGGGCGAGGAAACCAAGGGGAAAATCGGCGCCGGTCAGAGGGCAAAAAATGTGTTAAGGTGAGATCTGGCTTTACGGGATGTAGCGCAGCTTGGTAGCGCACTTCGTTCGGGACGAAGGGGCCGCAGGTTCAAATCCTGTCATCCCGATTTTTCAACTCGGTCAAGTTTCTGTAACCGAAGTCTTGGCTTTACTAGGGCCCCAGAGCGCCGTTACACTCGGCGACGGCTATGATGTCTTAGTGTTTTCTCCACCGGCTCTCAAACATGTCGATTGGTCAATTAGTGGTCATTACCGGCCCCAGCGGGGTGGGCAAGGGCACCCTTGTTAAACTACTACTCGCTCAAAATCCCCACTATTTTCTCTCTGTCTCCGCCACGACCCGAGCGCCCCGGTTAGGGGAAGTCGAAGGAGAATCCTACTTTTTTCTCAGTCGGGAGCGGTTTCAGGCTTGGATTGAGGCGGGGGATTTGTTGGAGTGGGCCGAGTACGCCGGCAACTACTACGGCACGCCCCGGCGGCCGGTGGAAGAGCGCATTCAACGGGGGGAAACGGTGATTCTGGAAATTGAAGTCCTCGGCGCTCGTCAAATTCGCCAGACTTTCCCGGAGGCGAAGCGGGTTTTTATTTTGCCGCCTTCGGAACGGGAACTGGAAAGCCGTCTCCGGGGGCGGGGGCTGGATTCCGACGCGGCCATCGCCCGGCGCCTCCTCAAAGCTAAAGAAGAGCTGGCCGCCAGCGCCGAATTTGACTATCAGGTGATCAACGACGATCTGCGAAGCGCCCTGGCGGCGCTGGAGGGGATTATCCGACCGGCGGCTTCCTAAATCCGGCGACTCGGGCGGCCGTGGTATTCTTGAGAAACCGATTTTCTCCCCCGACTCCAAGGTTTATGGCTCTGCTTGTTCGTTCTGTCCCGCGTCCCGTCGCCTCTGGGTTATCGGCGCTCTGGGGATTAATCGCCGCCTTTTCGCCCGCTTCGGTTCTAGCCCAGTCCGCCCCGGATTACGCCGAGCTTCAAAAGGCGCTAGGGGCCCAGAATTTCCAACGGGCGAATGAATTGACCCGGCAGGCTCTCCTGCAAGGGGCCAACCGTCAAAATCAAGGTTGGCTCCGTAGCGAAGACATCCAGAAGATTCCCTGCGCCGACCTGCAAAAACTGGATCAACTCTGGCGGGAAGCCTCCCAGGGACGCTTTAGTTTTGGCGTTCAATACAGCATTTTTGTCAAGACCGGTAATCGTCCAGGACGGCTCATGTCCGCCGACGCCTACGAGCGCTTTGGCGAAACGGTGGGCTGGCGCAAGGATGGACAGTGGGTCATTTTTAAGCAAAATCTCGACTATAGCCTCGCCGCGCCGATCGGCCATCTGCCCAATCCCCGGGACGAATACCAAATCAACGGCGGGCGCCTGGAATACACGGCGCTAACGGAGCGTCTCCAGACCTGTCAGGTAACGGGAGCGCCGGAAAAGAGGAATTAACCATGACCGACGCTTTGGATTGGCTCCCGCGGGGAACCCAGGAAATTTTTCCCGACCGCCCCGACGCCGCTTCCCCCCAGGAAAATTTACGCCGATTGTTGCAAACAACGAACCGGCCCCTGCGGGTCAAATTGGGCATCGATCCCACCGGAACGGATATTCACCTGGGTCACAGCATTCCCTTTCGCAAACTGCGGGCCTTTCAGGACGCGGGCCATACCGCCGTGGTGATTATCGGCGACTTTACGGCCCAGATCGGCGACCCCACCGGCAAATCGGAGGTTCGTAAACAACTGACCCCCGAAGCGGTTAAAGCCAACGCCGAGCATTACCTGGCCCAACTGGCGCCGATTTTGGACTTTGAGACCCCCGGACGGTTGGAGATTCGCTACAACTCCGAATGGTTGGGAGCCTTAGATTTGGCCCGGATTCAGGAACTCCTGGCCACCATGACCGTAGGACAAATGTTGGCCAAGGAAGGCTTTGCGGAGCGCTTCGCTCAGGAGGCCCCCATTTTCCTGCACGAGTTTCTCTACCCCTTAATGCAGGGCTATGATTCCGTCCAGGTGCAAGCCGATGTGGAACTGGGAGGAACGGATCAGAAGTTTAATATCGCCGTGGGGCGGGATCTTCAGCGCCATTTTGGCCAAACGCCCCAATTTGGTCTGCTTCTGCCCATCTTAATCGGCACCGACGGGGCGCAAAAGATGTCCAAATCCCTCCACAATTACGTCGGCCTCCGGGAAGATCCCCTCTCCATGTACTCCAAACTGGAAAAGATTGCCGACGCCCAAATTAAAACCTATTACGAGTTACTAACGGCGCTGGAGTTAAGCCAAATTCCCCCTAATCCTCGAGAAGCCCAAAAGGCCCTGGCGCTGGAAATTACCCGCCAGTTCCACGGCGCCGAGGCGGCGCTGGCGGCCCAACAGACCGCCGAAGCCTTGGTTCTGCAAGGCAATACCGCTCAGCGGGACGCCGTGCCGGAATTTTCCCTCTCGGGCCTGACCTTCCCCGTCAAAGCGGCCTATCTCCTCAGCGCCGCGGGTCTTTGTCCCAGCAGTAGCGAAGGCCGGCGCCAAATCCAGGGCGGCGCTGTGCGTTTAGAGGGAGAGCGGCTAGAGGATATCCAGCAGGAGTATCAAACCCCGGCGGAACTGGTGGATAGAGTGTTACAGGTGGGGAAAAAGAAATTTATCCGCTTTGTGCTGTGAGCTATTACCAACGGGAGGAACCGGACTGGCGCATTTTCTAGCGAGACCCGCTCCCCCCCCTCCTTAAGGTCAATCCTGTATCCGAATTCTATTCCTAAACTAGAGAAGACCCTCGCCCCCCTAATCATGCCCAACGCCATCCCCGAACATAGCCTCGACCGGGACTGCACCACCCTAGCCCGCCATGTGCTTCAACAACTCCAGAGCTTCGGCGCCGACGCCCAGGATCTCAGCGCCATCATGGGCCGCATCGCCCTAGCGGGGAAACTCATCGCTCGGCGCTTGAGTCGGGCCGGACTCATGGACGACGCCCTCGGCTTTACCGGGGAGATGAATGTGCAGGGGGAGTCCGTCAAAAAAATGGACGTCTACGCCAACGAGGTCTTTATCTCCGTCTTTAAACAAAGCGGCCTCGTCTGTCGTCTGGCTTCGGAGGAAATGGAAAAACCCTACTATATCCCGGAAAACTGCCCCATCGGACGCTACACCCTACTGTACGATCCCATCGACGGCTCCTCCAACGTGGATATTAATTTGAATGTGGGGTCTATTTTCGCGATTCGTCAACAATCCGGCGACGATCTCGACGGCGAGGCCCGGGATTTACTCCAGCAAACGGGTCGAACCCAGATCGCCGCCGGCTATATTCTCTACGGCCCCGCCACCATTCTGGTCTATTCCCTCGGCGCCGGAGTCCATAGCTTTTTCCTCGACCCTAGCCTCGGGGAATTTATTCTCGCCCAGGAAAATATCCGTATCCCCGCCCACGGCCCGATTTACAGCGCCAACGAAGGCAACTTTTGGCAATGGGACGAAGCGATCCGGGACTACACCCGCTACGTTCACCGTCACGAAGGCTACACCGCCCGCTATAGCGGCGCCCTAGTGGGAGACATTCACCGCATTTTGATGCAGGGGGGCGTTTTCCTCTACCCCGGCACGGCTAAAAATCCCGAGGGGAAACTGCGCCTCCTCTACGAAACGGCGCCGTTGGCTTTTTTGGTTGAGCAGGCCGGGGGGAAAGCCAGCGACGGACATCAAAATCTCTTGGACTTGACCCCTGGGCGTCTACACCAGCGGACTCCTCTTTTTATCGGGAGTCCCGAAGACGTTAGCTTAGTGGAATCCTTTATCCAGGAGCGGGA
>JAYKIZ010000374.1:0-15318 GCA_035285965.1 Cyanobacteriota bacterium
TATCGGCGGCGATCAAAAGCGGCGTCGGCGACCAAGATTGTAGTTGTCGAGTGCGGTGATAGAGATCCGCGGCGCCGCCCCCCAGTAAAATAACGCCTCCCAGGTTCAGGGTCGAAAGCCAATCATAAAGTCGGGCGCTGGGCGGCTCCCATTGGGGATAACGAATTTGCTGATCAAAGAGATAGCCGGAGGCCCGCACTACGATCAGTTGGCCGATTTTTTGTCGTAGCGTCCAGCCCGGAGGGGTCATAGCCAATCCTTTGCGTTTTCTTCAATAAACTGGGTCGCCTGGGCCAGGGTCTCCGGGGTGCCGATATCTAAAAACGGCGCTGAGACTTGATGGATATAAAAGCGTTTGCCCTGGTTTAAAAGATGAGGAAAAACATCGTACTCAAAACTCAGGGGCGACCTAGAAGGAAATTCCGACAACAGTTCCCGCCGCAGGAGATAGACGCCGCTACTAATCACCCCGGCGCCGGCTTTCTTTTCGGCGAATTGCTGGAGAATTCCGTCCGCTCCCACTTTAAGGGAGCCGAAGCGGCCGGCGTCCGCCACGGAGACCCCTAAAATGACTCCGTCCAAACTTTCATCCTCTAAGGGTTTTAACAGCGCCCCGTAATCCGTCACCGTCAGAGAATCACCGTTGAGAACCAGCCAGAGGGGAGGGGTTAAACCGCATTGATTCGCGGACTCTAAAAACCCCCCCGCCGTGCCCAGGGGTTGAGTCTCTACCGTACAAGTCAGTTCTCCCTGGGGCCACAGTTCGGCGCTTTCTCTTTGTATGTACCCCAAAATCGCCTCCGCGCAATAGCCCGCGGCCACCACGCCCTGACGAAAGCCCTGACGATGGAGAAAGCGCAGGAGCCAGCCCAAAAAAGGACGCCCCGCCGTCGGCGCTAGGGGTTTAGGCAAATCCGGCAAAACCGACCGGAGGCGGGTTCCCTGGCCCCCGGCTAGAATTAGCGCCGTCGCGGTTTCGGGAGTGAGACTCATCCCGACCTAGGCCGCCAGATAGCCGAGTTCCGCTAACTTGCCCCAGACCTTGTCCACGCTTTCTTCTAATTCTTCCAGGTCGGTGCGGCACTCCACTTCCGGGTTGGCGGGCGGCTCGTAGGGATCGTCGATGCCGGTAAAGCCTTTGATTTCGCCGCTCCGGGCTTTTTGATAGAGACCCTTCACGTCCCGGCCTTCGCAAACGCTCAGGGGCGCGTTGACAAACACTTCCACAAAAGCGCCGATTTTGCCCCGCACTTCTTCGCGGATTTCCCGGTAGGGAGAAATGGCGGAAACGAGAACAATGACGCCGTGGCGGGTGAGCAGGTTGGCCACAAAACCGATGCGGCGAATATTTTCGTCCCGGTCTTCTTTGCTAAAGCCCAGACCCTTGGTTAGGTTCGTGCGCACGACATCGCCGTCCAACACTTCGATGCTATAGCCTTTTTCTAGAAGCCGTTTTTCCAAAGCCTGGGTAATGGTGGTTTTGCCCGCCCCGCTTAAACCCGTTAACCAAATCGTGACGCCGCGTTGTGCCATAGGGGTAAAGTCCGCAAAAGTTTTGAGAAATGAGGCTGAAAATTCAAAGCTAGAGACTACCTTGTTTCGGCGCCCCTGGCAAGGGAAGTGTCAAGTTAATGGAGGGTCGCCGCCATGGTCAGCAAGCCCTGTTGTCCCAGCAAAATTTCCCGCAAAAGGGTGCAGATCCCCACCCAGAGCACCGGGGTAATGTCCACGCCTCCTAGGGGCGGAATCAATTTTCGGGTTGGCGCAAGAAAGGGTTCCGTGGGCAGAGCCACTAGACTCCAGGGCAGTTTCGCCAATTCCAGTTGGGGATACCAGGTCAAAATAATGCGGAAAATAAAGAAAACCGTCATCAGCGCCAGCAGAATGCCGAGGGCGGGATTGAGGTAGGGTAAGGGATTCATAGAAAAATTGGCTTTTTTTCAACGATCATAGCGGATCTGTAACGACTTGCAGATTTAGTGAGAGACGCGCTTCGACCCTTCGACAAGTGTTACAGTGAGCCTGTCGAACTGCTCAGGACAGCGCTGCGCTCAGCGCTCGAATCAAGAGTTTGAGCCATAGCATTTACCGGTGAGTCATTGACAATATCCCTGCTAGCCTTTTACCCATCCGGGTTTTGGAGTAGGTTGCGTTTACGTCTCGTTTGAAAATGCTATATTCAATTGTTTGTCAGTCGAGAGAATACCGCTATAAAAGACAGTTTTCATGCGCCGTCATATTTTTGTTCGATGCAAACAACTTCATGGGTAGTCAACAGTCGCCAATGAATCAGCTCTTGTCCAGCAGGAGGGTTGACTTCCTTTGCCTCTACCGCATCAAGTAGTCCTTCTACCTGTTGCTGGCACTGGTCTGCCACACTCCGTACTAACTCTGAAACCCTCACGTTCTCGTTCCCCAGAAAACAATAGTACTTATGAGCTTGTCGAGGCGTAGGGGGCAGAACGGCCTGCCTCTAAAGACTCGCCAACAGAGGGAGCGGTTGACTCAGTTGAGCGCCGAGATCCCGCTCCCGGTCAATAATTAACCCCGTTCCTCCGGCGGCAAAGGTTTCCCCTGGGGGAAATAACAGCCAACGGCTATGAAGGGGTAAATCCCCTAGGGTCTGGGGCTGGGTCGTAATCCAAATTAAAGGTAGATTTTCCGGCGCCGGTTCTAAGGACCTCTCTCCCCATTGGGCCGCTGCCAAGGTTTCCAAGACCGGGCGAGCGCCGGAGACTAATCCCCCCGACGCGGTCCAGAGTCGGACGGTTAACTGCATTCGCTGACCGTAGAAGTAAAGGGAGGCCGCGGCGATGACGGCTTGTTCAAAGTCTTCCTCGTTCCAGTTAGCCTCCGTATCTAGGGCGATAACCAGATCTTGCCCCCCCGTAATCACCTCCAACTCCCGTACCTGGAACTCGTCCAAACGGGCGCTGGTTCGCCAGTGAATCAGACGCATGGAATCGCCGTAGCGGTAGGGTCTCAAGGTTTTGGTCACCCCTTCGTTGGCCGCCAGATAGCGCCGGTCGCTCTGGACTTTAGGACTTTCTTCGGCGCCGATGGCGTCCACCAGGGGGCATTGGTTTAAAGGCAAAACCTGGGGATAAACAATGGCCCGGGACTGGAGGGGAAAGGCGCGACGACACCAAAAGAGACCTAGGGGGGCGCCGGTGCGGACTTCGAGGGTCTGCCAGCGATAGACCCCCCGGCGCGGCGCCGGCTGGTAATAGCGCCAAGTGTGACGACTTTGGGGCGCCAAGTATTCCAAAGCCTTGCCCTGGGGCCGCCCCAACTGGGGAGGGAGCAGATCCCAGAATTGCAGGAGGGTTTTCGCCGTTTTACCGGGGTTGTTAATTTCTAGAACAAGCGTTAGCTCTTCTCCGGCGCTGACCGGTTCCGGCAGGGGGCGCTGAAAGGTTAAGGCCTTGAGGCTCTGGAGGGGAAACCAGGCGCCGAGGAGTAACAGCGCGAAAATCAGCCCGCTGAGGACGTAGAGCCAACCAGACATAGTGTTGGTGGCGGCGCCGAAAAAGCAAAGTCCGAGGGCGAATAACAGCCAGCCGCCGTAGGAGGGGGCCGCCCAGCGGCGTTCGAGCCAGTCGGCGGGGGAAAAGGAGCGCGGGTAAGCCATGGGGAGAGGAAAAAGCCGTTGAGCCGGAGTGTTCCCCTATTATCAAGCAAACGCCTCCCATCGGTTCTCGGGGGGAGCGGCGGGCGCTCCGAAAATGGATTAAAGTGTAAAGCGACCCACACCTTACCGGCCCTATTCCTCGCTATGCACCTCAGCGAAATCACCCATCCCAATCAGCTTAAGGGTTTAGACCTGCGTCAACTGGAAGAAATCGCCCGCCAGATTCGCGAAAAACATCTCCAGACTGTGGCGGCCAGCGGCGGCCATCTGGGGCCGGGTCTGGGGGTGGTGGAGTTGACCATCGCCCTCTACGCCACCCTCGATTTGGACAAGGATAAGGTGGTTTGGGACGTGGGACACCAAGCCTATCCCCACAAGTTGCTGACGGGGCGCTACAAAGATTTCCACACCCTCCGGCAGAAGGACGGCGTCGCCGGTTATCTGAAACGGAGCGAAAACCGCTTTGACCACTTCGGCGCCGGCCACGCCTCCACCAGTATTTCCGCGGCGCTGGGCATGGCCCTGGCTCGGGACGCCCAGGGGGAGGATTTTAAAACCGTGGCCATCATTGGGGACGGCGCTCTCACCGGCGGCATGGCGCTGGAGGCCATTAACCACGCCGGTCATTTGCCCCATACCAATTTATTGGTCATCCTCAACGACAACGAGATGTCCATTTCGCCCAACGTCGGCGCGATTTCCCGCTATTTGAATAAAGTTCGTTTGAATCCAGCAGTACAAAATTTAGCCGATAACTTGGAAGAACAATTTAAACATTTGCCCTTTTTGGGAGACGCTTTAACGCCGGAAATGGAGCGGATGAAGGAAGGGATGAAGCGCCTGGCGGTGCCCAAAGTCGGCGCTGTAATTGAAGAATTAGGTTTTAAATACTTTGGCCCCATTGACGGTCATAATTTACAGGAATTAATGGACACCTTTAAACAGGCCCACAAGGTGCAGGGGCCGGTTTTCGTCCACGTGGCCACCGTCAAGGGCAAGGGCTATGATTTAGCGGAAAAAGATCAAGTGGGCTACCACGCCCAAAGCCCCTTTAATCTGGCCACCGGCAAAGCCTATCCCCCCGGCAAACCGAAACCTCCCAGTTATTCCAAAGTTTTCGCCCATACCCTGACTAAATTGGCGGAGGGGAATCCGAAGATTATCGGGATTACGGCGGCCATGGCCACGGGGACGGGGTTAGATAAACTACAAGCCAAACTGCCCAAACAATACATCGACGTCGGTATCGCCGAGCAACACGCCGTCACCCTAGCGGCGGGGATGGCCTGCGAAGGACTGCGGCCGGTGGTGGCGATTTATTCCACCTTCCTGCAACGGGCCTACGACCAGATTATTCACGACGTCTGTATCCAAAAACTGCCGGTTTTCTTCTGCATGGACCGGGCCGGCATTGTCGGCGCCGATGGCCCCACCCACCAGGGCATGTACGATATCGCCTACCTCCGCTGTATTCCCAATCTGGTGATCATGGCGCCGAAGGACGAAGCGGAACTGCAACGCATGCTGGTGACGGGGGTTAATTACACCAAATCCGCCATCGCCATGCGCTATCCCCGGGGCAACGGCGTTGGCGCCCCACTGATGGAGGAGGGCTGGGAAGAATTGGAAATCGGCAAGGGGGAAATCCTCCGCTCCGGGGACGATGTCCTGCTAGTGGGTTACGGCTCTATGGTCTATCCGGCCCTGCAAACGGCGGAAATCCTCAGCGAGCACGGGGTAGAGGCCACGGTGGTCAACGCCCGCTTTGTCAAACCTCTGGACATGGATCTGATTGGCCCCCTCGCTCAACGCATTGGCAAAGTGGTCACCCTAGAGGAAGGCTGTATTATGGGCGGTTTCGGCTCCGCCGTGGCGGAGGCGCTGTTAGACCGCAATATTTTGGCCGGCGTCAAGCGCCTCGGGGTGCCGGATATTCTCGTGGATCACGCCGAACCCAAGGAATCCTTCGCCGATTTGGGGTTAACCCCGGCCCAGATGGCGGACGCGATTTTAGCCAGCTTTTTCCATCAACAGGCGGTCATCGGCGCCGGCATTTAAACCGGCCTTTAAATTGAACGAGCGCCGTTGGTTCATTGGGCATTCAAGACCAGCCCGGCGCTGTAAACTCAAGGGTATTTAGCCCAATCGCCGGTTGGGGGTGACTGGGCACCCTCAACTGGGCAGATAAAATACCTTATGTTAGTTATGACCTATACTCTTGACCTAGATACCTTGGGCGCCATAACAGACGAGCGTTTTTATCAATTGTGTCGTCGTAACCCCGAGATCAATTTCGAGCGCAACGCCCAAGGAAGACTGATTATTATGCCGCCTACCGGGGGAGAAACCGGCAACTGTAACGCCGAGCTGATTACCGAATTTGCCCTCTGGAATCGTCGAACCCAACTCGGCAAAGTTTTTGACTCCAACACCTGTTTTAAACTGCCTAATGGCGCCATGCGGTCGCCCGACGTCTCTTGGATTCGCCTAGAGCGCTGGCTGGCCTTAACCCCGGAACAACGGGAGAAATTTCCCCCCATCGCCCCCGACTTTGTTTTAGAACTACTCTCCCCCAGCGACGACCTCAAAAATACCCAGGAAAAAATGGTCGAATATCAACAAAACGGCGTCCAACTGGGGTGGTTAATCGCCCGAAAATTACGTCAAGTTCAAATCTATCGTCAGGGAGGCCCTCAAGAAATTTTGACGGAACCCCAAGCGCTGTCTGGAGAAGAGACCTTACCGGATTTTATTTTAGACTTAGGATTCATGTGGTAACTTTTTTCTAGCCTGCTTCAGATAGGTCTTAACCGTCGCATAACCCATTTCCAAACCCTCAGCAATCGTCTGAAGGGACTTCGGTTAGCCGCCCCGGCGCTGAAGCCTGTAAATTAACGCCGAATCGACCTCTCCCGCGCTGACTCTATACTGCTGGCCTCTAGGCACATGGCGACTTCGAGGAGATTTTAAGATAGCTTGAATAACCGCTGTAAAGCGTACCTTACAGCAACAGCATCTAGATCAGCGAGTTTGCCAATCTTTTTCGGACTGTCGAATGCACAAGTCGCAAATTTGCAAGAACTCTATTACTACCTCAGACTTGCCACCACCCTTGTTATCTAAATCAACTCAACAGCGCTATCTTGGGCAACCTGCCGAATGTGGGCTTAGTGACGTCTTTCAGGACTGCGAATACCGCTATAAGATGAAACTGCCTCCGGTCATCAACGTCTATGCAGAGTAATTTTTTCACAACTGTTTTACTGCCGCTGGCTTTGGCGAGCGTGATGTTGGGGATGGGACTCAGCTTGGTTCCGGCGGACTTTCGGCGGATCGCTCGTTATCCTAAGGCGGTCGCGGTGGGCGTCCTGTGCCAGATAGCGCTCTTGCCGCTCATCGGCGCGCTAATCGCGGTCGCCTTTCCCCTAGACCCGGCGCTGGCGGTGGGTTTAATCGTCATCGCGGTCTGTCCCGGCGGCCCTTCTTCCAATCTGGTTACCTATTTGGCGAAGGGCGACGTCGCGTTATCCGTAACCCTGACGGCGGTCAGTAGCGCGATCACCGTCTTTACGATTCCGATTCTGACCAATCTGGCGCTTCAGTATTTTCTCGGCAAAAGCGCCGCTATCGCTCTGCCGATTGGCGCGACGATGTTCCAAATTTTCCTGATCACCCTCCTGCCCACGGCCATGGGGATGACGATTCGCCGCCGGTTTCCCGAGGGGGCGCGGCGCCTAGAAAAGCAAATGAGCCGCCTTGCCGCTGGACTCTTGGCGTTGATCATCGCCCTGTTGCTGATCCGAGAGGGCGAGAAACTGCCGGGCTTCCTCGCCCAGGCCGGCATCGCCGTCTTGGCGCTTAACTTATTGGCCATGCTGGGGGGATTCTGGATCGCTAAGCTTTGCCGCCTGCCCCTAGCGCAACAGATCTGTGTCGCTATTGAAGTGGGCATTCAAAACGGAACCCTGGCCATCGCCATTACCGCCGGTCTGCTCAATAACCCGGATATGGCGGTGCCAGCCGCGGTCTATAGCTTGTGGATGTACGTCGCCGGCTTCGGCGCCATTCTCTACGGCAGACAAGCCGCAAGCAACCTCGAAGCCCTTAAGCCTTGAGGCTCCGGGTTTCTGATAGACTCGATACCGTCGCCCCGTAAATTTTATTGTATGGACGCCTCCCCCGACCTCATCGCCCTCGCCCAAACCACTCGCCAGGCGGCGCTCGCCCTGGCCCAAACCCCCCACGCGGAGCGTAATCAAGCTCTGGAGATTGTGGCGAAGGGATTGACGGAGGCGATACCGGAAATTTTGGCGGCCAACCGCACAGACTGCGAGGAGGCTCAGAAAGAGGGGATTTCCGGCCCCTTATACGAGCGCCTGAAACTGAGCGAGAGCAAACTCAAAGCCACCGTTAGCGGTCTTGACGACCTCCGGCGCCTGCCGGACCCCCTCGGCGCCGTCACTTTAGATCGGGAGTTAGATCAAGGTTTAATTCTCAAACGAATCAGTTGTCCGCTTGGAGTCTTAGGCGTAATCTTTGAAGCTCGCCCGGAGGCCCTGATCCAAATCGTCGCCCTAGCGCTCAAGTCCGGCAACGGCGCCATTCTCAAAGGCGGGAAAGAAGCCCGGCGCTCTTGTCAAATCCTGACGGCGACAATTAAAAACAGTCTCGGCGCTACGGCCATTAGCCCAGAGGTCGTCCAACTCCTGACCACGCGGGAAGAAATCCGGGAGCTTTTGACCCTAGAGCGGGAGTTGGATTTAATTATCCCTAGAGGGTCAAATGAATTTGTGCGTTATATCCAAACCCATACCCAAATTCCGGTGTTGGGCCACGCCGACGGGCTTTGTCATCTCTATATCGACGCGGAGGCCGACCCTCAAGAGGCCGTCGCTATCGCGGTGGACGCTAAAACCCAATATCCCGCGGCTTGTAACGCGATTGAAACGCTTTTAATTCACCAAGCCGCGGCGCCGGCCCTTCTGCCTGCCTTAGCCCAGGCGCTTCAGGCTAAGGGGGTTTTGCTGAAGGGGGACGAGGAGACCCAACGGCTCATTGCCTGCGAAGCCGCCACCGAGGCGGACTGGAGCGCCGAGTACAGCGATTTAATCCTCTCGATCAAAGTGGTGGAATCCCTAGAAGCGGCGCTGACCCATATTCAGACCTACGGCTCCAAACACACCGAAGCCATTGTCACGGAAAACGCGGCAACCGCTCGGCGCTTTCTCAACCAAGTGGACGCCGCAGGCGTGTACCACAACTGTAGCACCCGCTTTGCCGACGGCTTTCGCTACGGATTCGGCGCCGAAGTGGGCATCAGCACCCAAAAAATGCCGCCTAGGGGCCCGGTTGGCTTAGACGGTCTAGTGACCTATAAATACCAGCTAACGGGTCAGGGACAAATCGCGGCGGATTACGGCGCTGGGGGTAAATCCTTTACCCATCGGGATTTATAGGGAAAGGCTACAACTTTTCCGCGATGGCCCGATAGCTTTGGCTGTCCAGGCCGTCTCCCTCTTCGGCGCCGTTGAGGGGAAGTTGACTTCGCAGGGCCCGGACTCGATTTTGACTCAGGGGATGGGTGCTCAAAAATTCCGGAGGAGAAGGGCCGCGAGTCTGGAGCTTGGCCATAAAGGTCACCATGCCGATGGGCGCGTAGCCCGCCCGAATGAGATTTTCTAGCCCCAACTCGTCGGCTTCCAGCTCCGCTTCCCGACTCATGGGTAGATTCACCCCCATTTGCACCATCATTTGCACTAAGGTATTGGAACGTAGTCCCGCGGCGGTCATCAGACCCTGGGAGAGGGCGATATCTTTCATGCGATTAACAGAATGGCGGGCGGCGATATGAGCGATTTCATGGGCCACAACCCCCGCCAACTCCGCTTCGTTCTCGGCGAATTTCATCAACCCCCGATTAATGTAAACATACCCACCCATGGTAGCAAAGGCGTTGACCGCGTTATCCGCCACCACCAAAAAATGATAGGGGATTTCGGGACGAGAACTGGTCGCGGCGAGGCGCTGGCCCAAAGCGCTAACATATTCTTGTATTTGTTTCTGCGGCAGGGGACGGACTTGGCGCTGTGTTAAAAACTGTTGATGAACCTGTTGCCCAAGATTCACTTCCTGTTGATCCGATAGGTTGGCGAGTTGGAGATACTGAATGCCTTGGAACAACAGTTGGAGCCAGGATTGAGCCTGACTCGCTCCGGGGGTCAGCAGAACAAAACTGAGGCTCAAAATAAAAGCGAGGATTAAAATCCGAAACCGATGACCAAAACCCATGGGATTGAGAGCGGAGAAGGGAATAACCCTAGCTTAGCCCCAGCGGATACTGTGAGACGCCGAGATGAGACAGTTGTGATACCCGCCTACCTAGGGGGCGAATCCTAAGGGGACACTAGGAGCGATAGGGGGATTCAGCCCGTTCTGACGAGTCGAGCCAACTCGCCCTAACCCTTAGACAGAATAAAAACATTTCCCTCGCTCCCCCGACCCAGACGGAGATCTTCGTCTAGGTAAGTGATTTCTAGCCAGCCTAAGTTTTCCCGGCGTCCGAGGCTAAAATCCAGGGGAAAATACTTTTTGCCCCCTTCCAATTCTCGGATAAATTGATGGGGGGATTGGTAACCCAAAACTTTTTGCAAACCGATAATCGAGCGCTCAAACTTAACTTCCAATCGGCGCTCGGACGCCGCCGAGAAGGTTGCGACCACGCAAACCAGTCCTTCTAGCCAAGGTAAACCGTTAATTTCCGCCAGATTATAAAGTCGATTGCCTTGAAAGCGAATACACTGATAGACTTGCCCTAAATCGATCACCGGCAGGCGCCCCAGACCCAAAATCCCGCGGCTAGAGGTATAGAGTAGACGCCAATCTCCGGCTAATAATTCGGTTTGAGCTAGGGGCTGGGGGTTAGGATTGTCGTCTTCGAGGCGCTCAATGGCCGATAAAATGGCGATACGGTCCTTTTCCGCGGCTAGAAGGCCCCGGTTTGTGCCGGCCACCAGTTCCAAAAGTTGAGTTTTGGCTGTGTTCATAAACAGATGACAGAATATCGGTGAAATCAGGTCGAGCCTCAAACCTGTCATTGTACTCTCCTTTTCGGGGAATAATCCCTAGGACAGGGCCAACATCCGTTGAATGGGGGGGAGCGCCGCTTGAAGAATATCGGGAGGCAAGACAATTTGGGGCGATTGATTTTTCAGCGCCCAGTAGAGTTTTTCCAGGGTATTCAAACGCATATAGGGGCACTCATTGCAGGCGCAGTTTCCCTGACCGGGGAGGGGAATGAACCGTTTATCGGGGCTGAGTTTGGCCATCTGGTGGATAATACCCGGCTCCGTGGCGACGATGAAGGTTTCGGCGCCGTCTCGCTGACTGTAGTGCAACAGCGCCGTGGTGGAGCCGATAAAATCGGCGTGGCGTAGGAGCGGCGCTTCGCATTCCGGGTGGGCGATGATTTTCGCCTGGGGATACTGGGTTTTCAGCTCAATCAGTTTCCGCTCGGAAAAGGTCTCGTGGACAATGCAACTCCCGTCCCACAGTAATAAATCCCGCCCAGTTTGGGCCATGACGTAACGCCCTAGGTTCCGATCCGGGGCAAAGATAATGGGCTGTTCCGGGGGAATTTGCCGGACAATTTTAACGGCGTTGGAACTGGTGCAAATAATATCGCTCAGCGCCTTAATTTCGGCGGAGCAGTTGATGTAGGAAATGACTAAATGATCCGGGTGGCGGCGCTTAAATTCCCCAAAGGCGTCGGGGGGGCAACTTTCCGCCAGGGAACAGCCCGCGGCGAGATCCGGCAGAAGCACTGTTTTATCAGGGTTGAGAATCTTAGCGGTTTCCGCCATAAAGTGAACCCCGGCGAAGAGAATAACCTCCGCGTCGGTCTCCGCGGCTCGCTGGGACAGCCCCAAAGAATCCCCTAAATAATCGGCGATGTCCTGAATTTCAGCGGCTTGATAATAGTGGGCCAAGATGACCGCGTTTTGCTCTCGCTTTAAGTCGCGGATGGCTTGCTTTAAATCTTGGGGAACCGGGGGAACCGTTATGGGGGAAGTCAGGGTGGTAAACACAGCGCCGGGGGAAGAATTAATTTATAGTTAAACTTACCATAATTTGGGGGCGGACGACAATCCCGGTCCATAGAGCGTCGGATCCTAAAGGACAAAGGTTTTTCAGGTAAAGCTTGGGCCCCCGGAGCGGTCTCGAGAAATCTACAGGGGAGGTTAAAGCTCCGCCGACCCGAGGGCCCCGCTTTAACGGAAACAATGTTAAGTTTTGCGACTCTAGGCTCAAACTTCTGTTCGCCTCCATTACAATAAAGGTAAAGGAAAGGTTAAGAGAAGTTTATCGAACCTTCAAGGAGTCCCGGTCATGATTAGTCCCCTGCAACCCAAAATCGCCATTCCCCTCAATCGCTACAGTACGGAGCCGGGTCTTCGGGAGGAGGAAAGAGGGCAAAAATGTCTGCAAAACCCCCATCGCCGTCTAGAAGCCCGTTGGGTCTGGGATGAAAACCATCGTCTCCAGTGTCAATGGATCAACGTCACTTGAGCGCCGGAATTAACGGAGAAATTGGGCTAGGCGTTCCAACACCCGCCAGGGTTCGCCGCTCCGCAGTAGCTCCAGCGCCCATTCAATCCCCTGACGATGGTTGCCCCAGGGCGCGGCTTCCCCAACCTGGAGCGCCAAAGACGCGTTTAAAGCCACGGCTTCGGTTTGGGCGAGGCTTCCTCGCCCTTGAAGCACAGCCGTTAAAATATCTACATTTTCCTGAAGATCTCCTCCCCGCAGGGCCTCTAGCGGCGCCGGCGTCAGTCCGAGGGATTCTGGATCCAGGATTTGTCGTTGGACTCCTTCCCCCGGTTGAAAACTGACAAAATCCGTTTTATCTCCCAAGCCAGCCTCGTCCAGACCTTCCCGACCGTGGAGAATTAGTCCCCGGCGAGGGCCCAGTTGGGCGAGGGCCTCTCCCATCGGCTCTAAAAAGTCGGCGCCATAGACGCCGATCACTTGGCCCGTCGGCGCTAGGGGGTTAATTAAGGGGCCGAGTAAATTAAACACCGTGCGTACTTTTAAGGTTTTACGAATCCCAGCCACGCTTTTCAGCGCCGGATGCCAGCCGGGAGCGAAAAGAAAGGCGATGCCGACTTCCGCCAGGGCCGCCGTCGTTTTTTCCGGGGCGGCGCCGAGATTGATCCCGAGGGCTTCGAGGACGTCCGCGGAACCCACTTTACTGGACGCGGAGCGGTTGCCGTGCTTCGCGACCCGCACCCCCGCCGCCGCGACGACAAAGGCCACCGCCGTGGAAATATTAAACGTGGAAGCGCCGTCTCCCCCTGTGCCGCAGGTGTCCACGAGGGCTTCCGTCGGCGCTAGAACTGTTGGCGCGGCCACCGTTTGGGCCTGAAGCGCCTGGGCCAGTCCCGTCAATTCTCCGGCGCTGACCCCCTTGGCCTGAAGCGCCGCCAGCAAGGCGCCGGTAAGTTCCGGGGGAATGGCGCCGCTGAGCCAACCGGTCATCAAGGCCCGGGACTGTTCCTGGGAAAGGGATTGACGATCCAAAAGTTGTTGGAGCAGTTGAGGCCAAACAGAATGAGCGATTTCCACGGGGGTAGGGGTTCAGAATGGATTGGGGTTAGAGGGGCAGAATAGCCGATAGCAGTACAGCAGTCAAGGCTATCTTTTTAGGAGACTTAGGCGTAGGGCCTCCTCCCGATCACTGACTCACTGAAATCTAATAACTGATAACTGAAATCTGTCCCTAGCTCCCCTCTCCTAAAAACTGGCGTCGGGGATTATAGGTTTCCAACTGTCGCAGGACTTGGTATTGGGCCAACTCCGCTTCCGTGGGTTCCGGGGGTAAAGCGATTTGAATTTCCACCAGTTGATCCCCCCGTTGCCCCCGACCGTCGGGGTAGCCCTTTTGGGCGAGACGCAATCTCTGGCCGGGTTTGACGCCCTTGGGCACCGTCATTTTCACCAGACCGTCTAGGGTCGGCACTTCGACGCCGCCCCCTAGGATCGCTTCGCTGGGGGTTAAGGGCACTTGGCAGACAATATCAGTTCCCCGCAACTCAAACCAGGGGTGGGGAGAAATACTGATTTTCAGATAGAGATCGCCGCCGTTGAGACCCTGGGACTGGAGGCGAATCCGTTGTCCGTCCGTCATGCCCCCGGGCATTTCCACTTCCAGGGAGCGCCCGTCCTCCAAGCGAATTCGTTCTCGACCGCCCCGGTAGGCTTTTTCTAGGGGCAGGGTTAATTTCGCTTCCACATCCCTCGGCAAGGGTCGGGAGTCCGGCGTCACTACCTTGGCTCGTTTCGTGGCGGTTTCCGTAAAGTCCCGCCAGGATTCCGCGGGCTGTCGGGGGGGCGGGGTCGCCGCTCTAGCGCCGGAGTCGCGTTTGGCGGTCGGGGTCTTGCCGGCGCCGAAGCGAACCTTAGGGCGCCGCCCAAAGAGGAGGGTATCGTAATCTGTTCGTTTACTCTCGTCGGAGAGGGTATCGTAGGCTTCGTTAATATCTTTAAACTTCTCTTCCGCCAACTGGTCGTTAGGATTGACGTCGGGGTGATATTTCCGGGCAAGTCTCCGAAAGGCCTGTTTAATTTCTTCGCTCGTGGCGTCCTGGCTCACGCCAAGGACTTGATAATAGTTGCGCCGGGTTTGCATAGGGTCGAGGAAACCGTTTAAGAACTCAAAAGGGTTAGACGGGGCAAGTCCATCTTAACCTGACGGCGGGAGCGGGACGGGCGAGGACAAGTGTAGCGTTCTTGGCTGAGGGTTTTGGCTGAGCCTGGCCGAGGTCAGGTTCGTCTTCTACCAGCAGGATTCTTAGGGTTTTTGTCTGTAGTCAGGACTAAAGGGCACTCCCCCCCGCTTGGAGTGGGAAGAGAGTTAACCGGAGTCCATGGGTTAAAATCGGCGCGCCAGTTTAGCGGTCCCAGTCAATGGAAATAATATCTTGCAGTTGGCGGGCTAATTGTTCGAGTTGGGGACTGGGTTGGCGGTTGTGGAGGCGCTGTTTGAATTGGGGTTTGAGGGTAGCGGGTAGGGCTTGAATCAGACGGATGTTAAAGCGCCGAAAGAGTTTTTGAGGGTCTTCTTCTTGGTTAAGGCTATCGGTTTGCAGTTGCACAAAGTTGGGTTCTGGGCTTGGCTGAAGACTGAGGGAGTGGCAGGCGTAGCCTGACGGGGTGGTCAAATATGGGATGTGGACGGGATTCATAAACGATGTGTGATGAGTATCGTTCACGCCCGGCGCTGTAACCAACAGATACCGAGGCTACAACTTTCGCCTCGATTAGTCAACGCTAACTTTCGCTAACAAGTTGCTAACAGACGAAACCCAAGACATCTCCCCCATTTACCTCGATATCCCTTTTTATCAACAGTTGCATCAAACCCTAGCGGTTTTGACCTCGGACGAGATTCCCATTCCCTCTGCCAGCGCCTGGAACTGCCGCTAGTGCTCCGTGCCAGCCCACTACTGTAGCGCCAAGCTCAGCGCCTAGTGCCGTCCTCTTTCCATCGCGGCGCTTATCCCCAACTTCGGCGCCGTCGGCGCCGGAGAACGACAAGGCATCGGCTCAATCCTTTACCATGGGAACTACTGTGACCCCTCTGACTCGCCCTAGCCTTGATCCAATCCGAAACTCTTGAACTGCTCGAATGG
>JAYKIZ010000375.1:0-2885 GCA_035285965.1 Cyanobacteriota bacterium
CCAGTTCCCACCCGCCAGAGACGGTCGCCGCAGTGGGGGCAGTAAAATTTGGAAATTTTCTTTCTGCGACTGCGTTTGTTGGCCATTAGTTACCTTAGAAACAAGGAAAATTAAGGAAAATAAACAGAAGAAAAGCCTTATGGGATAACGAGTCCCACCGCTTCTCAACCTAACTGAGATCTTAACATTACTCGTTGGTGATTAAGTCAGCAGAATTACGGAGTTAACGTCCGAAGTTATCCTAGTGGTTAATGTCCTAAATGGCAAACTTTTCAGCTCATCCGGCCAGCGCCGCTTCCCCGCGACGATAGAGTTCCTGGGCGTAATCGGTCCATACCCCCTGCCCCCAATAGCGAAAACAACTGGTTTCCAGCAAAAGCAAGTATAACAGCGCCGATTGGTAATCGGGGTTTTGGGTGTAGCCGGGATCTTGAGCCACTAGGGGGTCGAATTTTTGGTGAAAGGCGGCGCTGAGGCGGTTCATCGGCTCTAACACATTTTCGTAACCCTGCACCCAACTGAGGTTATTGGTCCAGGAAGCGCCGGTCATGGAAAAGTGAGGATCTTCGGCTTGGAGTTGGGCGATGGCGGCCTCGACTTGGGTAGGGGAAGATTGGCTCGGCTTGACCCGGCGCCAGAGTTTAGCTTGTCCCTGGGCCTGAATTTGGGGGTAATCGGTGGGCTGAACCCCGTAGGCGTCTAACAATTCCAAATATTCTGTTCCGTTCAGCGCCGCCGTCGTCCCGTCGGAGTCCCGAACCTTGTAATTCGCCTGCATAAAAGCCGGGGGAAACTCGTTCATCATCACGCCGCCGTTTTCGCCGTCGGCGATTTGGGTGACTAGGGAAGGAATTTCCACTCCTCCGAGGGTCTGGCGCCCCAACCCCAGCGCTTCGTAATAGGGTTGCATTTGTCCCACCAGTTTAGTGTCGGAACCCTGGGTTTTGATCAAGGCGGTAATAGTCGCCGTTTCACCCTGGGAATTGCGGGCCACCAGTTGGTTGGGAACGTATTTCTGAGACTGGGTTAAGCCCGACCCGTCCAGATTTTCCACCGTGTGCTCCTGAACCATCAGCCAACGGTAGCCGCACTCCCTTAAAGCTTTCACTAATTCATAAAGGGTGTCGGGGTGGTTGGGGAGGTGCATCTCCGGCGGGGAAAAGCCCCGCACCCGAGCCAGGGCGTCTAGACCAAATAACTCAGCGAAATGTTGGCGCCAGGCGAGGATCTGGAGTTTCAGATCCGGGATCGGGGTGGAGGGCGCCACGGCGTGACTCCAGAAGGTGCCCAGCCATTCAACTCTGGATTGATACTCTGGATTGAGGGTTAATGTTCGTAGATTGTCTAAAATATCTTGCCGGTTCATCTGCTGGAAACCCCAGAGGAGGTTGCCGGAGTAGTCCAGCATGATCCGGGAATTACAGCCCTCCTGAATTAATTGGGGAATGATTTCCCCTAGGCGCCGGTAACACCAGGCGAAGGCGTCGGCGTTGTGGTTGTCTCCCTCCCCTTGATGTTCGTACATGTATTGCAGGTGAGAGATCAAAGCGCCGTCGGTTCCCGCCGGAACGGTGGGCTGGTGCATGTGAAGGGCGCAGGCGAAGGCGGAGCGCAGTTTCCCGGGCGCTAGGTTCGTCGGCGGGGAAAAGACCGGCTCTTCCCCTAAGTTTACCACTTGACTTTCGCGTCCGGCAATAGGAGGAAAAGGATTCATTCAGGCGGCGCTCTCGGTTAACAGTAAAGAAACATTTTGGGGAGTGAACCCTCATCCACACTAGGAACCGCAGTTCAAATCTCCCTTTTGAAAGAGGGGTGGGGAACGAGTTCTTTCCCACCGAGAGGCTAGTTTAACCCATATTTTGTCCCAGGTTTGGTGTCGGCGCTGTCGTCAGGGGGTCTCCCTCTCTCAGCGCCGGTATGACGGAACTGTTCCAAAATCCCGCCCGCAACGCAACACAGAACACCCTCGACAACTACGGGGGTTACGCCAAGGCGGGCATGGTGGCTTACGCCCAGTCTTCCCTCAACTAGGGCTGGCTTCCGGTTTGGGACTGTCCCAACCGAAGTTGAACGATAACCTTGCTCCTACGCCCCACCCTCCGGCGGGGTCTGTGGAGTTGATTGAATTCGGCGCCCTCATTCTGAAGCTAATCATCCAAGGGACTTCTAACGCCCCTACCGCCTCTGGCTAAAACGTGGGTGTAGATCATGGTGGTTCTCACATCCTTGTGTCCGAGGAGTTCTTGCACCGTGCGGATGTCGTAGCCGTTTTGGAGAAGATGGGTGGCGAAACTGTGGCGCAAAGTTATGACAACTGGCGGATTTTGACGATCCCGACTTTAAGGACGGCGGCTTTAACGGCCTTTTGAATGACGCTCTCATCCAGATGATGGCGACGGATGACACCACTGCGGGGATCTGGGGAGCGACAACTGGCGGGAAAAACGTATTGCCAAATCCAGTTACGTTCAGCGTTAGGATACTTCCGCTCTAAAGCATGGGGCAAATAGACTTTTCCATTAGTCGCAGTCCCCCTCCATAAAGCAGTTGGGCGACTAATTTGGGAACGCCGCTCATCTGGTCGAGCAATCGTTTGGTTTCCGAGACGGTTAAAACCACTGGCAGGCGTTTAGGGCGCTTGGCTCGGATGGCTTGAATGGACTCGCTCAGAGGTTGGTTTAACAGGTATCTGTAGGTAAACAACAGCGCCGACAGAGCTTGGTTCTGGGTCGAGGCGGCGACGTTTTCGACGACGGCCAGGTGGGTCAGGAAGGCTTCTACTTCTTGGTCGCCCATCTCCTGGGGGTGTCTTTTGTTGTGGAAGAGGATATACCGTCTAACCCAGTTGACGTAGCTCTCTTCGGTGCGATAGCTGTAATGCTTAG
>JAYKIZ010000376.1:0-7839 GCA_035285965.1 Cyanobacteriota bacterium
CCCCCATAACCTTTATTGACCCCGTCCTGCTCAATGGCGTTACTAAAGGGAGCGCCGATGGCCAAATCTTTTTTGCCGTCTCCGTTCAAATCCACTAGGGCCAAACCGCTCCCTAGGGCGCCCAGAGGGCCGGAAATAACCGCCACATAGGACTGATTATTCAGATCAATTTCCCCTTTGCTTTGGTTAAAGACCTGGTCGTAAACGATATAGACTTTGCCCTGTAGGTCTGCTTTGTTGAGGAGATAAACCTTGCCCTGTTGAGTGGGCGTCGAGGGACTGCCGGGGGCGGAAATGATTAGGGTGTCCCTCTAGGCGTCCGGATCAGGTAGAAATTGACATCATTGTCCAAAACGGCGCTGTTATCGCCTGCGAGATCAAATCATCTGTCAGTAAATCAGATATGTATTCCTTTGACCGTAAAGTCGCTTTCTCCCAAAAGTGCCATCGGCGCCCGGTGACTCGCAAAATGGTCATCTCGCCCATGCCGGATCAACGGGCTTTGGCGGTGGCGGAAGCCTTAGGAATTGAAGTCTATAGCTACCCGGAAAACGTCGAATCGCTAGAACAAAAGCCCCTTTCTCCGATGACAGACGACAGATTGCAGTGAGCCGTCATTCGTGAGAAACGGGGCGGCTAAGGACGGTATGATCAGAGCGCCCCAGTTTGGAGACGCGCGCTATGGCCTCTGCTTCCCCCTCGACCCTCATCCTCGGCGGCGGCTTTGGGGGCCTCTGGACGGCGCTCCATCTCCGTCATCGGCGCCATTCGGGGCAGATTACCCTCATCGACGCCCAGGAGCGCTTTGTATTTAAGCCTCTCCTTTACGAACTGTTGACGGAGGAATTGCCGGAGGACGTCATTTGTCCGGCCTATCGGGATTTGTTAGTCAATAGCGACATTCGCTTTATTCAGGGAGAGGCGATAGATATTCGTCTCCGAGAGCGCCGGGTAGAACTGAGGGGAGGACAATCGTTAGAATTTGACTCCCTGGTTTTAGCGCTCGGCGCCGCCCAAGGTTATTTAGGAACGGAAGGCGCGGAGGAATATGGCTTCCCGTTTCGCTCTCGGGAACAGGCGCTGGCGCTCAAGGCCCATTTAAAAGCCTGTTTAACGGAAGCCCTAGAAACGGAGGATCCCCGTCGGAAGCAGGCCCTACTCACCGTCGCCATCGTCGGCGCTGGCCCCGCGGGGGTGGAAATGGCCGCCACTTTAGCGGATTTGTTGCCCAACTGGTACGCGGCTATGGGGGGAAAACTCAGGGATCTACGTCTTTATCTGATTAACCACGCGCCCCGGATTTTAGCGGGGGACGCCAATAGCGGCCTGCAACGGGAAGCCCTGAGGGCCTTTAAAGAACGACTCCTGCCGGTGACCCTACAACTGGGAACGGGAGTCAAGGCTGTGGGAGCGGACTTTTTAGACTACCAAACCGCGGGGGAAACGGAAATCCAGCGTCTAGAGACCGCCACGACGATTTGGACGGCGGGCGCGGCGGTTAATCCTCTTTTGGCTTGTCTTCAGGAACAGTTACCCCCGGAAGAGCGAGATCGCCATGGCCAACCCCTGGTGACGCCAACCCTACAATTGCTCGGTTTTCCCCAGATCTTCGGTTGCGGCGACTGCGTCGCAGTTCAGGGAGACCCCCAGCCGGCGCTGGCCCAAATCGCCTACCAACAGGGCGCCGTCATCGCCCATAATCTGCTGGCGCTGGAGCGGGGGGAAGCCCTGCAATCATCCCGGCCCGCTCTCCGGGGCACGCTGATGAAACTGGGGCTGGGGAACGGCGTCGCCAACCTCTTTGACAAGATGAAAATTAGCGGCGCCGCCGGGGATCTGCTCCGCAACGCCACCTATTTAGAACTTCTGCCGACTCCCCTCCATAACTTCAACGCCACCCGTCAATGGCTGGCGGAGGAAACCGTCAATCGTTACCATCACCCCCATGGTACGACTCCCGAGGCGCTTAAACTTCTGGGACTTTCCCCGGCCCGGCGCCGGGAGCGTAGTTGGGTGCAAGGTCTCGCCCTAGCGGCGCCGATCCTCTTTGCTCTGGGCGTCGTCGTCGGCTTACAAACTCCGCCCCAGGAGCAAGCGCCGTTTCAGCCCCTCCCCTCGTCTTTGCAAAAGCCCCGATGAGTTAATCGTCCGTCTCCGTTCCCTGAACCCGACTAACCCCGGCGTAGGCCTTCACAACATTGGGCCAACGCGGAGAGCGCGACGTCAAGTTTATAATCGACAAGTAAAAGCTCTCCGCCCCCTATGGTCGCCCTTTCCCTGCCCAATCCCGTCGCTTTGCCAGCGGAGCCGAGTTCTCCGGCGGTCGTCGCCATCGAACATTTAGATCATTTTTACGGTAAAGGAGCGCTGAGAAAACAAATTCTCTTTGATATTAATCTAACCCTAGCCCAGGGGGAAGTCGTCATTCTGAAGGGCCCCTCCGGCTCCGGTAAAACCACCCTGCTGACCTTGATGGGCGCCCTCCGCTCCGCCCAAAGCGGCAGTCTCAAGGTGTTTGGGCAGGAGCTTCTCCACGCCAAAAAGCGCCGACTCATCCAAGTCCGCCGTCAGGTGGGCTATATTTTCCAATCCCACAATCTGCTGGAGTCCCTCACCGCCCGCCAAAACGTGCAAATGGGCGCTGAATTGTCCCCCCGCGTCGTTGACCCCTCTCCTAAAGAACGGTCAATCCAATTTCTCCAAGCCGTCGGCTTGGGCGACCACCTTAACCAACACCCCCATAATCTCTCCGGGGGGCAAAAGCAACGGGTCGCCATCGCTCGGGCCCTGGTGAACCATCCTCGCCTAGTCCTAGCCGACGAACCCACCGCGGCGCTGGACAGCAAATCCGGCCACGATGTGGTGGAATTGATGCGCAAATTAGCTCGAGAACAGGGATCGACCATTTTAATCGTCACCCACGACAACCGAATTCTCGATGTGGCGGATAGGATTATAGAATTGGAGGATGGGCGTTTGATTTAAAATCAACCCCAGCGGGAGCAATCGGCGCCGAAGACTTGTCAGGGTCGGGGGGAATCGGTAAATTAGAAAGCGTCGGGTCAAATTTTTTTCAGGACGTTCTCAATTATGGAAAGTGTCGCTTACATTCTCGTGCTGACGATGGCGCTGGCCGTCCTCTTTTTCGCTATCGCCTTTCGGGAACCGCCCCGGATTCAAAAATAACCCCGCCCTCTCTGGCGAACTTGGGCTGGAATCCTCATCCCTTGACTCCTCAGGTAAGGTATGATACGGAACAGCCCTTTTTTGAGGGTCTTTCTTTCCATTGACCCTGGGCTGGGATTATGCAATGCCCCTACTGCCAATGCCACAACAGCCGCGTCCTTGAGTCTCGCTCCGGGGAAGCGGGCCAGAGTATTCGGCGCCGTCGAGAATGCCTAGCGTGCAAGCACCGTTTTACCACCTTTGAGCGCATCGAATATATTCCCATCACCGTCATTAAGCAAAACGGGCAAAGAGAGGCTTTTGATCGTTCCAAACTTCTCCGGGGTATTATCCGGGCCTGCGAGAAGACCGGCCTTTCCGTCGAACGCTTGGAAAGTATTGTCGATGAAATGGAAAGTCAACTGCAACAACATCCCGACCGGATGGTGACCAGTGAAGCTATCGGCAAATTGGCGCTTCAATATTTACGCCAGGAAAACGAAGTGGCCTATATCCGTTTCGCCTCCGTCTATGGGCGCTTTCAGGGCATCGCCGAGTTCGTGGACACCCTCAATCAACTCCAATCTAGCCGAGCGTTGAGCAGATGACAAATATCAGTTACCAGTCAATTCAGTGTCCTATAGCCATCGCAAATTATCTATGAATTTCCTCCTCATCTCGCAGTTTGACCACCCCGTCAGGCTGACGCCTGCCACCCCTCCAGAGGAGGGGAATTTTTAACCGACAACTCACTGTTACGATTCCCCTCCCGTGGAGGGGTGCCCCGCTAGGGGCGGGGTGGTGAATTTGTCCTTGATTGAGAAGAGTTTGATTTACGAATCATCTACGACCGCTATAAGCGTATTGGCTCCCCTTCTCCCAGAATTGGGAGAAGGGGCTGGGGGATGAGGGCAAGCGAAAACTGTTCTCACACCGCTGAATACCGCTATAACACCGTTAAACTATGACCCAAAACACAGATTGTTTGATTGTCGGGGGCGGCGCCGCAGGTTTTTTCAGCGCCGTTGTTTGCGGGGAGGCGAACCCTGATGTAAAGATTGCGGTATTGGAGGCGGGGCGGGAGTTTTTGAGCAAGGTGAAAATTTCTGGCGGCGGGCGCTGTAATGTTACCCACCATTGTTTTGAGCCGGCGCGGTTAATCTTGAACTATCCCAGGGGCACCAAGGCTCTACGGGGCGCGTTTAGCCGCTTTCAGCCCCGAGACGCCATGGCTTGGTTTGAGAAGCAGGGCGCCGAATTAAAAACGGAAAGGGACGGGCGGGTTTTTCCCGTCAGCGACGATTCCCAGACCATTGTGGATTGTTTGTTAACCGCGGCCAAGGAAAGAGGCGTTTTGCTCCGAACCCAAGCGCCGGTGTTAACCGCGGAGGTTATAGACTCGGGATTCCGGGTCACTCTCAAGGACGGCCAGCTCTGGGAAACCCGGCGCCTTTTACTGGCCACGGGTAGTCATCCGACGGGTTACCGCTTGGCTCAAGCTCTAGGGCATGGTTTGGAACCCCCGGTTCCCTCCCTCTTTACCTTGACGGTTAAAGATCCCCGCTTAACGGATTTAGCGGGCGTCGCCGTGGACGGGGCGGAAATTACCCTCCTCGACGACCAGGGTAAACCCCTGAAATCCTTACAACAGAGAGGGCCCCTCTTAATTACCCATTGGGGACTAAGCGGCCCCGCAGTTCTGAAACTCTCCGCCTGGGGCGCTCGCTATCTTCAGGAGCGCCGTTATCAATGTCAGTGCCGCGTTAATTGGCTCCCTCCGCAGAACCCGGAAACCCTGCTGGCGGAACTGTTGTCATTAAAATCCGGCCAACCCCGTAAACAAATCGGCGCCTATTGTCCCCTAGATCTACCGAAACGACTCTGGCAAAGCCTAACCCAGTTCGTAGGGATTCCCCCGGAGCTAACCTGGGCCGACGTCTCCAAAGTCCAACTGCGGCGCTTGGCGCTGGAATTAACCCAGGGCGTTTATCAAATTCGGGGCAAAGGGGCGTTTAAAGAAGAATTTGTCACCTGCGGCGGCGTGCCCTTGGGAGAAGTGAATTTTTCCGCGATGGAAAGTCGGCGCTGTCCGGGCCTCTACTTCGCCGGGGAAATTTTGGACATCGACGGCGTCACTGGCGGCTTTAATTTTCAATCCGCCTGGACTACCGGGGCGCTGGCGGGTCGGGCCATGGCCGAGGAGCGCCGCCCTAGATAGCCTGCTTCCGTTTTACAATCAAGCATAGTCTCTAAGAAAATGTTTGGACCGCGTCTCGCTCTCTACGTGAATCCCCCTAAATCCCCCTTTGCAAGGGGGACTTTGAAGAGCATTCCCCCCTTTCCAAGGGGGGTTAGGGGGGATAAGATTTGAGGTTTGACTCTTTTCCAACAACTTTTAAACTTGACCCAAAATTTTCCTTTCCCCACGGAGCGCTTTCCCCGGATGTTTGATTCTGCCGCTGATTTCCCCTCTGAGCCGATTTCCCTAGATAAACCGGAGGAGGCCTGCGGTGTGTTTGGACTCTACGCCCCGGAGGAGGAAGCGGCGAAGTTGACCTACTTCGGTCTCTATGCGCTCCAACACCGGGGCCAGGAATCCGCGGGAATCGCCGTCTTTGACGGGGATAGCGTCCATCTCCATAAAGATATGGGGTTAGTCTCCCAGGTCTTCAAGGAATCCACTCTCCACGAAATGGTCGGCGCCCTGGCGGTGGGCCACAATCGCTATTCCACCACGGGATCTAGCCACCGGGTCAACGCCCAACCGGCGCTGGTGCAAACCCGTCTCGGGCCCTTGGCGCTGGCCCATAACGGCAATTTGGTTAACACCCAGGAACTCAAACAGGAATTAGAGCGCCGGGGATGCGGCGATTTTCTCACCACTACGGATTCGGAGATGATCGCCGTCGCCATCGGTCAGGCGGTGGATAGCGGTCAGGATTGGCTAACCGCGGCGGTCAGCGCCTTTGAGTTGTGCCGCGGCGCCTATAGTCTAGTCATCGGCACTCCGGCGGGTTTAATCGGCGCTCGGGATCCCCAGGGGGTTCGCCCTTTGGTGATCGGAGTTCTAGAAGGAGAGCCGGATCGCTATGTGCTAGCCTCGGAAACCTGCGCCCTGGATATTATCGGCGCCGTCTATCTGCGGGACGTGGCGCCGGGGGAATTGGTCTGGATTACGGAGTCCGGCCTGGAGTCTCGCCAATGGGCGCCGGAGGCGGCCCGAAAACTCTGCGTCTTTGAGATGATCTACTTCGCTCGCCCCGATAGCGTCATGCACGAGGAAAGTCTCTATACCTACCGGATGCGCATCGGGCAACAGTTAGCCAAGGAATGTCCCGCGGAGGCGGATCTGGTCATGGGGGTCCCCGATTCCGGCATCCCGGCGGCCATTGGGTTTTCCCAGGCGTCCGGCATTCCCTACGCCGAGGGTCTAATCAAAAATCGCTACGTGGGGCGCACTTTTATTCAACCCACCCAACACATGCGGGAGTCCGGCATTCGCATGAAGCTCAACCCCCTCAAGGATGTGCTCCAGGGTAAACGGGTGATCATCGTGGACGACTCCATCGTCCGGGGCACCACCAGCCGCAAAATTGTCCGGGCCCTACGGGAAGCCGGCGCCGTGGAGGTTCACATGCGCATCTCTTCCCCCCCGGTGACCCATCCCTGTTTCTACGGCATCGACACCGACAACCAAAACCAACTCATCGCCGCTAAGTTGACCCTGGAGGAAATCCGCCAACAAATCGAAGTGGATTCTTTGGCTTATCTAACCCAGGCGGGTATGCTCCAAGCCACCGGCGAAAATCCCGAACTCTTCTGCTCCGCTTGTTTTAACGGCAATTATCCCATTCCCGTCCCCGATCCCGTTAAGCGCAGTAAGTTAATTTTAGAGAAAGCTTCCCCTTAGGGCTGGGACGGCGGGGCTTGCCCCTGATTGACCTGTTTCTTAATAGCGTCTAGCAGTTGCTTGAGACGGGTCTCTTCCGGGTAAAGCTTGACCAACTTTTCCAGGGGGGCGATGGAGCCGGGGAGGTCTTGTAGTTGCAAACGGGCTTCCACCAATCCCTGAAGCGCCGTGGGATTATCGGGTTCTCGCTCCAGCACTTTTTCGTAGCCCTTGGCGATTTCCGCTATTTTCGCCTTATCCGCCGGCGCCGATTCTCCGGCTTGACCGGGGGCGGAACTGGGGGTCTGGAAGATAGAGAGCATGGGGAAAAGCATCATGCCCAGAAAAGCCGCCCCGGAGGCGATGACGAAAATTTTCTGGAAGAGGTTTTTGGGACTGCCGGAGGGGGACATCGGTAAAATCAGGAGGTAGGGGTGGGAGTAAGACTAAATAACCGCGTTCCAACGATAGTAGCTATAGGCTCCGGCGCCGAAACTGGCTAAACAAAGCGCGGTTAGCAAAAGTAAGGCGGGGAATTTGCCCAAACCCGCCTCCCGCAGTTGAATCCGCCCCAAAATAGCGGAGCAGAGCAAAACGAGAAATTCGGCGAAATAGTTAAACCAACGCAGAATGAGGACGAATAAAAGCGACCAGATCACCATAGACAGGATAGACTGGCCGAAAGACTTGACCCAACTGCCCACAAAAAAAGTCATCAGGGAAACCGGCGCCGTTAGAGCGAGGGAGGTGAGGACAATGGCGATCAGCGCCAAGGCGTGAATGAG
>JAYKIZ010000377.1:0-3077 GCA_035285965.1 Cyanobacteriota bacterium
GGGAAGGTAAGACTTTCTCTAAAGAAAGCACATCCCAGTGAATCGTCAACCCCATTCAGCGACCAATACCTATTTGGTAGAGGCGTGGTGAGGAATCATCGCCCTTTAGGGCGGTGAGGATGTCAAATAAATGCCTAAACGATAATCTCCTACTTTGAGCCGATAAAAATTAGGGTTGCCTTGAATCGGCTTGATATTTCTCAGTTCAGAAAGGCTAGAAGCTCCCTCTAACGCCATAACAAAAGCTTCGATTCTTTGGCGTAACTTACGATCTTTAACAGCCTGTAAATCTCGGAGAAAGAGACGACGAAATTCAACCTGCATGATTTACTCTGCTAATAACGCAAATACCTCTTCACGACTAACATTCTCATCGTCAAGACCTTCCTCTATCGCTCTCGCTAGAGCAATATCTTCCATCACTTCATAGATTAAGTCCCGTAAAGTTTCTCGGTCTTGAATCAATAAAGTTTCTCGGTCTTGAATCAATAACTCTTGTAATACTTCCCTTACGAGAGGCTTGAGATCGTGAGTTTGAGTTTCGAGCATAGTTATCTCCTAAAGAATCGTTTGATTTAACTTAATCATAGCCTTTCCGGCAATTTTACTATCCTTGACCCCGATTTGTTCCGTTGTTGCCTGGGGTTGACCGCCGATCCGTTGCTCGATTTCCGCCTCTAGCTCATTTGATTCAAAATTATCTAAGCCAATTTGACTGATTTCCCCTGCTTGGATTTGTCGTCCTAAAATTTGTAACTCTTCCGCAAAAAGAGGATCTTCGTCCAAAACCACCTCTAAATTTTTCGTCACCGTTTCTATCCCGGCGCTGTCGCCCGCTTCCAACTTCGCCAGAGCCTCATTAACTTTAGACAATTTTCCCGTTAACCGTGCCTTAATCTTACCCCACAAAACTGGAATTTTCGCCTCCGCCTCCGCCGTAAACCGCTTAGCCAAATCTCCGGCGCCGGATTTAACAAACTCTTGAATCGCTAGGGTGACGAGTACGGTTGTCGTCAAAGGATCAGTCATCATTAACTCCCTAAGCAGAGGACAAAAGCGAGAATTGCCCAATTATAGAACAAAAATTTACACTGGCTGATCGCTCCATCTCAACTGTGCAAACTTCTGAGAACGGTTTTTGTGTGCCTTCATCCCCTTCGACCGCGCTCAGGGTATCACCCCGCCCCTTCTCCTAGAGCGAGGGAAGGAGAGCCAATCCTTTAATTGCGTTTACCACCCACTTAGGCCTGCTAGCAATGATGAATAGGCTCCCCAAGAGGAGGAGATAACCCTTTGCTCAAGCGGAGACAGCGCCGTGAGACCAGAGGGGCAAGGTCACGGTAAAAATACTGCCCCGCCGAGGCTCGCTTTTAACCCCTAAACTGCCGCCGTGGCGGACGGCGATGGCCCGGGCAATGGCCAGTCCTAGACCGGCTCCGCCGGTTTGCCGGGAGCGGGCTGAATCCAGGCGGTAAAAGCGCTCAAAAATTCGTTCCTGTTCTGAGGGCGCAATGCCAATTCCAGTATCTTGAACCGTTAAAATCCCCCGTTGTTTTTCCCGTTGCAGATGGAGGGTGACCCGTCCGCCCCTGGGCGTGTAGTGAAGGGCGTTGCTCAACAGATTGCCGACTAACCGGTAAAGGTGGTCTTCGTTCCCCATGACCCAGACCGGTTCTGGAGACAGGATTTCCGCTTGTAGGGTAATGCCCCCCGCCAGCGCCAACCCGGCGAATTCTTCAGCTAGGTCGTTGACTAAGTCGTTCAGACAACAGGGGCGCCGGGGGATGACGGCGCTTCCCCCCAACTCCATGCGGGAGAGCAGGAGTAAATCTTGAATCAGATGGATCAACCGCTGATTTTGGCGCTGGATAATCTCGAGAGTGCCGTCTGCTTCCTCTAAACTGTGGTCGGCGCCGAGGGTAGTTTCCACCGTGGCTTGGATAGCAGAAATAGGAGTTCTCAGTTCGTGGGCCACATCGGCGCTGAATTGTCGCAGTTGTTCGTAGGAGCGGTACACCGGCTCCATGGCTACTCCCGCCAGCGCCCAACCGGCGATTCCCGCTAAACCCAAAGTAACCGGTAGCCCAAGGGCTAAAAAAAGCTGAATGGCCCGCAAATGGGCCTCGTATTCCGCCAAAGATCGCCCCACTTTCAGGTAGCCCCAGGGTTGACCCCAGCGATTTTTCAGGGGTAGGGAGGCCTGGTGATAGCGATTTCCCCCCTGATCCATGAGGGGACGATGGCGGGTGGAACGGCGCTCAAAGGGGAGTCCGGGGGGATTTTCGCCGGCCTTCGCCAACAGGTTCCCCTCTAGGTCAAAGAAACGAATATAGTAACCGGGCTGTTGACTGGCGTTGAGGAGATGGGTGTGAACGGGTTTGACGGCCGGACAGGGTTGAGCGACTTGGCAGAGGTTGGGGATAATGGCTCTGACCTCCGGCGCTAGGGTTCCCGGTTGCGCCAACAACGGCTCTAGGGCGTCGTGGAGGGTTCCCGCCAGGGAGGTCAATTCTTGATCTAGGGAGCGCCAGTGGTCCTGGGCTGTCATTTCATAGACCGCTACACCGCAGAGCGCCAAAATGAGTCCCATCGTCCCGGCGTAGTAGGCCGCTAGGCGCCCCCGGGAATGGTTAAAGAGTCGGTTTTGTTTCATGGTTAGGCGAACCGGCGAAACGATAGCCCAAACCATAGACGGTTTCAATGGCGCCGTCTTGGCCCGCCTCTCCCAGTTTGCGCCGTAGGAGTCGCACTTGCGCGGCCACCACGTTACTGCTGGACTCCGCCGCCAGAGGCCAGAGTTGGGCCCGGATCTGCTCGCCGCTGAGGATCTGTTGGGGATGCTTCAGAAAATATTCCAGCAGTTGAAATTCCTTGGCCGTCAGCAATAGAGGCGGATGTCGGGGCGGGCTGACGGTGGAAGCGCCGTAATCCAGGAGCCAATCCCCCACCCTCAGCCGTTGGGGCAGGAGTTGGGGCGAGCGCCGTTGGAGAGAGCGCAGACGGGCCAACAGTTCCGCCATACCGAAGGGTTTAATTAAGTAATCGTCGGCGCCGGCGTCGAGACCCTCCACCCGATC
>JAYKIZ010000378.1:0-3721 GCA_035285965.1 Cyanobacteriota bacterium
AATTTAAACGCCCCGCACTGTCCTTTGGTCTATGTCCAGTCTGCTCATCGGCGCTTTTTTGCCCCTCGATAGCCTCTTTTCCACCCAGGGTATTATGGTGGTGCTCCTGGGTGCCTACGCCCTGGCGATGTGGATGTTCTTGACCAGCGCCCCCAAGGTCTACACCATTATGGTCACGGATCTGGACTACGCCCGGCGCTTTTACGAAGGCTTGTTGGAACTAGCCGTCGCCGATGTGCCGCTCCACTACTATTACAACTACGAGCAGACCCTAGGGACGACGGGGATGGACTCTTTTTATCTCGCTAGCCAAAACCCGGTCTTGGCGCCTAACCGCTATAGCCAGCAGGAAGGTCTTTGGTATCAGCTTAAAAAAAATACTCAACTTCACATCATTGGCGGCGCTAGCTACGGGGATAAAAATCGCCAGCGCCACGTTTGTTTTGACCATGATTGTCTAGAATTAATTTTCCTGCGGGTGCAGTCCCGGCGCCTCCGTCACAAACTCCGCAGTCGCAAGCCCCTCCAATTTTTGGTCAAGGATTACGACGAGCAAGTCCTAGAACTGGTGGAAATCAAAAATTAAACTACAGTTTCCGGTTCCCCTCCTTGGAGGGGTTAGGGGTGGGTTAGCGCTCACGGTTTAGAACCCACCCCCCAAGCCCCCTCCCTAGAGGGGGAGTTAAACTACAGTTTTAAATGTGGAAATCAAAAATTAATGGCCGGCCCCTTGCTATTTCCGCCAGAACAAAGCCCGAGCCTTTCCCGGCGCTTGATGGGAATCGGCTTAGCAATGACGGGGGTTTTTATCGCCGTCGCCCTGTTGGCGCCCCTGGCCCAACGCCTTGGTTTGATCCCCGATCCCCAGGATCTCCTCAGTCGTCTGCCCTTGGAACCTCCCGGTTGGGGCTGTTGGTTTGGGACGAATATTCGCGGCTACGATGTCTTTTCCCGCACCCTCTTCGGCGCCCAAGCGGCGCTTCTCATTGTCCTTCTCTCCACCCTCTTGGCGGTTTTTATCGGCGTGCCCCTGGGCATGATCAGCGCCTATTTAGGGGGACGGGTCGATAAGGCTCTTCTGTTTTTAATGGACACCCTCTACACCCTGCCGGGGTTATTGCTCTCCATTACCCTAGCGTTCATTCTCGGTCGGGGTTTGCTGAATGTGGCCGTCGCCGTCAGTATCGCTTACATTCCCCAGTACTACCGTCTGGTTCGGAATCAGACCGCCAGCGCCAAAACAGAGCTGTACATCGAAGCGGCCCGGGCCCTCGGCGCTCCGCCCCGCAGGGTGCTGTCCCGCTATCTCTTTTTGAACGTGATCCAAAGCGTGCCGGTTCTACTCACGCTTAACGCCGCCGATGCCATTTTGATTTTGGGCGGTCTAGGCTTTCTAGGTTTAGGATTGCCGGAGGAGACCCCGGAATGGGGGCACGCGCTTAAGGAAGCTCTACCGGATCTATCCACCGGTATCTGGTGGACGACCCTCTTCCCCGGTTTGGCTTTAACCCTTCTGGTGGTCGGTTTATCCTTCATTGGCGAAGGGCTGAGCGAATGGCTCACTCCCCGCCGGCGCTAGGATCCGATAAAGCCGTGGAGCACCCAGCCAATGACGAGACCGATACCCAACGCCCAGACCTGACCGGATTCGATAAAGTTTTTAAAGGCCTTTTGAAAATCCGCCAGAATATCGATGGACTGGATTTTTGAGGCGTCTTGCCCCAACAGATAAGCGCCATCTAGCCAATTCTGGAGATTATCGTAGGCGCTGTGGCTCAGCGCTAGAAGGAGGGAATGATCTCCCCCGAGAGAAACCGTGTTAAAACCCCATAGAACGCTTTCCGTGATCATTGGCGCTTGCCCCTCGATAACTGTGATGGACTCTGATTCTAACGGTATTTGGCCCTAGGGAAAAAGAGGGCGCAAAAAAGGACTCGTCTTAGACGAGTCCGTTAAATGGGTATTTCTCCTGAAACAGGGATGAAGTAGGGCAATTTTCCTGAGGTTATTGATTCTGACTCTGTTTATCGGTTTGGATATAGAGAATCAGAAGGAAGACCGTAGGAACTAAAACGAATAAAATACTCGCCACAAAGCCCAGATTATTAACTTGCATGGCTTGACACCCTCGATATTAATTTTGGTTAATATCCTTCTAGGATAGCGCTCCGGGGAACTTCGGGGGGCCGCCTGTCTCAGTGCGCGGCTCTCAACCCTAATCAAAGTAAAAGAGGGTCACCAATTTCCGCTGTTGCTCCGCTTCCTCGCAGGTTTGCATCAGAGTATGGCTCTCATGGAACGCAAAACAAATTAACTGCTGGCACCGAGAAATAATCTCCCGGTTGCAGAGGGCGCTGGCTTCCCCAAGGCCGAGATGGTCGTTTTCCGGGCTTTCCACGAGATGAACGACCTGTTGCAGTTGTTCCTGGGATTCCCGGGGTTGGCGCTCCAGACTTTGGGGCAGGATCACGGTTAATAAATTCGGATCGGCTCGCATCGCACCTTTAATGGCGGCGGCGTTGGTGCCCGCGGCGCCGGAGGTAACTAAACGATTCCCCGCCAACACCAGGGCGTAACTCATCATTTCGATCAGGTGTTGATGGGTGATGGGGACGTGGCGAGACCCCAAAAGGGCGATGCGTTTAGACCCCGTTTGCTGAATAGCGGCGAGTTCCTGCGCAAGGGTATCAAGGGTAGGAATATTGACGACCTGACTCAAAAGCGCTCTCTTGTTGTGGCTATGGTGAGCGAGGGCCATTGTAGCAAATCTCCGCCCTTCCAGCGCCGGCGCCGTTAAAAAACCCAGGGAAGTTTTAGGCGACCACCTCCCAGGAGTCTAACCCTTGGGAATCTAAACCATTAATCACCCCCCCCCGGCTGAGGATGGTTTCCAAATAGTCAATGGCTTCGGGGGTAATGATTTCTCCCGGAACCAGGACGGGAATCCCCGGCGGATAGGGACAGAGGAGCCGCGTGTTGATCCGACCCGGCGCTTGAGCGCGGGCCACCTGTTCTCTCGGTGCCCAGAGCGCCTGGCGAGGCGTTAGGGCGAATTCTGTCAAGGGCAGAGTCAAGTTAGGGAGGATCAGCGGCGCCGTCTTTTGGCTCGGAGCTAAGGATTGAAACGCGCCGATTAAGGCTTCAACATCAGTTTGGTCGTTGCCGGGGGTAATGATAAACGTCAGTTGTCGTAGGCTGGGCAGTTCGGCGGTGACCTGAAACTCTTGGCGTAACCGTTCGTCCGCCTCAAAACCCGTTATTCCCCAGGCGGAGACGTCCACTGTTAAACGAGTGGGATCTAAGGTCTGGAAACCGGGGCGGGCTTGTCCAATTTCAAGACACCGGAGGCCCGGAATCCGGGACAGTTGGCGCCGAGCGGACTGAGCTAACTTTACAGTCCGTTCCATTAAGGCGGAGCCGTCCCGTTGCAGTTGACCCCGAGCGCCGTCGAGGGAGGCGAGGAGTAGGGCGTTAGGACTCGTTGATTGGAGGAGTTGTAGAGCCTGGCTTAACCGTTGGGGCGAAACTCTAAACCCTTGCAGATGGAGCAGGGCCGCCTGGGAGAGGGCTCCCAGGGTCTTATGGGCCGATTGCACAACAACGTCGGCACCCTGTTGAAGCGCGCCGGGGGGAAAGTCGGGATGGAAACCCAGATGGGCGCCGTGGGCCCCGTCCACGAGTAGGGGCAAGCCTTGGGCATGGGTTAACTCTGCGATTTGGG
>JAYKIZ010000379.1:0-3047 GCA_035285965.1 Cyanobacteriota bacterium
CCCCGAGTTGCTTTATCCCAGCTTTGCGACGGCGCTGGTTCTGCTGATTTATTGGGTTTTGACCCTCAATGTGGGCCGTAGTCGCTTTCAGTATGGGATCAAGCCCCCGGCCATGGCGGGAAACGAAAATTTTGAGCGGGTTCTGCGGGTGCAGCAAAACACCTTAGAGCAATTAGTCTTCTTTTTACCTCTGCTCTGGCTCTTTTCCCTCTACGTCGACGCCCGGTGGGGCGCCGGTTTGGGGCTAGTCTGGGCGCTCGGGCGGATTCTCTACGCCTGGGGCTACTACCAAGCGCCGGAAAAACGGGGGCCAGGCTTTGGGCTGAGCGCCCTCAGTAGTCTAGCTCTGTTATTCGGCTCCCTAGGCGTCTTGGGCTGGCGCCTCTGGCAACAGATTTTTTAAGGCGATGACCGTCCCCCGACAACGTTGGCAGATTGCGCCCTTTAACCCGGAGTTAACGGCCCGCATTAGCCGGGAAACGGGTTTGCCGCCTTTGCTGGCCCAAGTGTTGATCAACCGGGGCGTCCATAGCCCCGAAGCCGCCCGCGTCTATCGGAACCCTGAAAGTCAGACCCTCCCCAGTCCCCAGGAAGAATTTAAAGACCTAGCCGCCAGCGCGGCGCTATTGGCCCAGGCCATTACCGAGGGAGCGCGAATCGCCATTTGCGGGGATTATGACGCGGACGGCATGACCAGCACTGCGTTACTTTTAAGAGCCTTCCGGCGCCTAGGGGGCCGGGCGGACTACGCCATTCCCAGCCGCATGACGGACGGCTACGGCATTAACGAGCGCATTGTCCGGGAATTTGCCGAGGAAGGCGTCGGTTTGATTGTGACGGTGGACAACGGGATTGCGGCCTACGACCCCATCGCTCTAGCCGTGGAGTTGGGGCTGACCGTGATCATTACCGACCACCACGATCTGCCGGAAAAATTGCCCCCGGCCCAGGGGATTTTAAACCCCAAACTCCTCTCTCCCCAGTCCCCTTACCGCAGTTTGGCCGGAGTCGGGGTGGCTTATATTTTGGCCGTTACCGTGGCCCAAAAATTAGGCAAATTGGAGGGCTTGACGGAGCAATTACTGGAACTCTGCACTCTGGGCACTATCGCCGATCTAGCGCGGTTAACGGGGGTGAATCGGCGCTGGTTGCGGCGGGGCCTGCGACTTTTGCCCCAGTCCCAAATTACCGGCGTTCAGGCTCTAATTCAGGTGGCGGGGATTGATCAACAACAAACGGCGCTGAAGCCCGACGACATCGGCTTTAAGCTCGGGCCCCGCATTAACGCGATGGGGCGCATTGGCGATCCCCAGACGGTGATTGAACTGCTTACCACCGAAGACGAGGGCGTCGCCCTAGAGCGGGCCATGATTTGCGAAGCGGTTAATAAACGGCGCCAGGAACTCTGCGACCAGATCGAACGGGAAGCCCTAATTTTGATCGAAGACACCCCCATCCCCTGGCGCCGGGAACGGGTTTTAGTGGTGGTTCATCCCGGCTGGCACCACGGGGTCATCGGCATTGTGGCCTCCCGTCTGGTGGAGCGCTACGGAGCGCCGGTTTTTATTGCCACCACGGAGGAGGAGGGGCGGCTGATTCGCGGCTCCGCCCGCGGGATTGACGAGTTTAACGTCTTTGAGGCGCTGGTCTCTTGTCGGGATGTATTCACTAAATTTGGGGGACACCCCGCCGCCGGGGGCTTTACTCTACCGGCGGAGCGTCTGGAGGAATTTAAGCGCCGTTTGGGGGAGTTCGCCCGGAGTTGTTTAGAGCCGGAGCACCTCAAGCCTTTGTTAACCCTCGACGGCGAGGCCCAATTTCAGGAACTCAGCTTTGAGCTACTGGCTCAAATCGACGCGCTCCAACCTTGGGGCATGGGCAACCCGGCGCCGATTTTTTGGTCCCGCAATATCCGGGTTAAGGAGCAACAACAGGTTGGTAAAGACCGGCGCCATCTGCGACTGCTCTTAGCCGATCCCGCGGATACGGTTCAGGTCAAAGCCATGGCTTGGAGCTGGGGCGATTATTTTCCCCTTCCCTCGCCCCTGGACGTAGCTTACCGGTTGGAAAGCAACACCTACCGAGGCGAAACGACCTTGCAGTTAAACCTAGAAGGCGTTCGTTTACCCCTGCAAACTGGGGACTTTCAATTTCAAGGACGCCGCTACCGCTACAGTTTTAACCCGCAACAGGAGGAACTGCGTCTGCAAAACGACCGGGGGCTGGTTCTTTCCCTCCAATCCGGCGCTGAGGAGGGCTTACTCGGCGCGGATCGTCGGAGCGCCCAACGGGTCAACTTAGGGCAATCTCCCTATCGGGAACTGATTCGTCAGGCCCAGGCGCTCCTCGGGAAAGCTTAAAACAGTCCCAACATCTTCTTTATAAAAACACCAGGGGTTTGTCCCGCAGAGGGGCGAAGGCGTCGGGGTCGAATTGAAATAAACCGGCGGGGCGCCCGGCCCGTTTCATGGTTTTCTTACCCGTGTCTTTAAGAAAGCCTAATTTTAATAACCGAGTCCGAAAATTGGAATAATCGGAGAAATTTTCCCCCAATACCGTGGCGTAGAGTTGGTAAAGTTCATAGAGGGTAAACAGTTTCGGCAAAACCTCAAAGGCGATGGGGCTATAGCGCAATTTATTTTGCAGGCGCTGATGCCCGTAGTCCAAAATTTGGTTATGGTCAAAGGCTAAAGAAGGAATATTAGAAATATTGTGCCAAGCGACCCGACTCAGGTTTTTGACCATCAATTCCGCCTCCTCAAACCGCACCAAGGCGAAATAACTAACGGATAAATAGCGCTCTCCAAAAAGTTGGGGGTCTTCCCTCGGATCTCGACCGGGCCCGCCGAAACTGTAGAGTTGCTCCAGATAAAGATTTTGGGTCTGAATTTTCTCAAACAAAACCCGTTGGGCCGCCGCTTCTAGGGATTCCCCCTGTCGGACTAAAGTGCCGGGAAAACTCCACTGATCCGCAAACGGCGCTTCCCGGCGCTTGATTAATAACACCAACAAGCGCCGGAGGTGAATATCTACTGAAAAAATGACAT